>JAAZMM010000063.1 GCA_012798805.1 Bacteroidales bacterium | reverse complement strand
GCCTGGGTAATGCCTGGTTTGTGGATGAGATAATTCTGGTCGAGACCCCAAATCAGGAGAGCGATATGCTTAGAGATATTGATCCTGCTACCGTTGCAGTGGCAGATGTCAAGTTTGCCGACTTTATCACAACTCTCACAACACCTTCAGATCCCTCTGCCGGCATTGAGCTCAAGACATATGCCCCTGATGTTTTGACCTATACGAGCAACTGTTTATATGACAAGACTGCGGTTTTCTCTGAAGTCTTTTATCCCTACGGCTGGAAGGCTTACATAGATGGCGTTCCGGTCGAACACTTCCGTGTCAATTATCTGCTCAGAGCACTAAATATTCCGGCAGGAAATCACGAGATTCGTTTTGAGTTCCGCCCTGATTCGGTGATAAAGGGCAATATGATATCTGCCGGATTTACTTTTGTGATGGTAGCGATAATTCTGGCTTCGATAGTATTTGGTTGTGTAAGACATTGTAGAAATTGTAGAAATAGAGAAGTCAAAGAGTAATCTTTTCAATATGGGAGTAATAATCAGACAGAGCGTTAAAGGAACTTTGGCAAACTATATTGGTGTTGCCATCGGTTTTTTTACCACTTTTTTTATTCTGACACGTTATCTTACTCCGGAAGAGATTGGTCTGACCAGAGTGATTCTGGATGCGGCGGTGTTGCTTGCCGGTCTTTCACAATTGGGTACCAATTCTTCGGTAATGAGGTATTTCCCCTATTTTAGGGATGAAACGAAGAGAGACAATGGTTTCTTTTTTTGGACCCTTATCATTCCTCTTGTGGGCTTTATCCTTTTTACACTCCTGTTCATTCTATTTAAGGCCCCAATATCTGAGTTCTTCCAAGAAAAATCGCCATTGTTCGTTGATTACTACAATTTGGTGCTTCCGATAGCATTTTGGATGCTTTATAACGCTGTATTTGAATTTAATGCCAGCGTGTTACAAAGAATTGCGGTACCGCGATTCATAAAAGAGGTCGGATGCAGGATCTTTTTGCTTGCAACATATTTACTATATGGATTTAATGTAATAAGTTTTGATGGTGTGCTCAAAGGCTTTGCCATCATATATTTCTTGTGCACATTATTGAATTTAGGGTATCTGATATCATTGAAGCGGGTCTCCTTTAAGCCAAATTTCAAATATCCGACCCGGGAGATAAAAAAAGATTTCACCTTGTATACGCTTTTTTTGGTGACTGCTGCGGTTGTGGGCTTGATAACTCCGAGTATTAATACCTTCTTCGTGACGGCCAAGATGGGGCTCGAGTCCACCGGTGTCTTAACGATTGCAATTTATATTGTAGCGATTATAGAGATGCCTTATCGGTCTTTGGGTGTAGTTTCACTTCCTTCCATATCGCAAGCGATGAAAGATGGGGATTTACAGCGTACAAATGAGTTGTGCAAGAGTGTTTCCCTACATCAATTACTCATATCTACCTTTATTTTTATGCTGATATGGATCAATATCGATCTTTTCTTTGAGTTACTTCCCAATGGGTATAAATATGCCGGAGCAACGATGGCTATAGCAATCCTCGGATTATCGAGAATTCTTCATTCTTCGCTAAGTATAGGCACTTCTGCATTGGGTTTCTCCAGGCATTATTATTTCTCCCTTATCTTTACCTTTATTCTGACTTTTACGGCAATTGTTTTGAACAACAAATTGATTCCGATCTATGGAATTGATGGTGCTGCATGGGCTACACTGATCTCTTATTTTGTGGCTTACCTGTTCCTTCTGCCATTTCTCTATTTTACAACAAAAATCTTTGTTCTATCCAAAGGTCAGATCATAGTGATTTTGATTTTTCTGATAATGCTCTCTATGAATATCTTCTGGAACAGGTTGTTTGAAATGCCCTCCTCAATTATTCCAAAAATTGCCCTTTATGGTGTGAAAACACTGGTTATCTGTGGTTTGGGGATAATCGCCGTCTACATCAGTAAAATCTCAGCAGATATAAACAGGATTATGGATAAGATTCTTAGGAGAGGATAGGTGTTTTCAAATAATCATCTCTTTCTACGATAGCGTAAATAGGCAAATCTTCGTCTGATTGGGGCTACGGTACCGAGGAATAACTCTTTAAAGAAGGATGTTTTTTGGTTTATTATCTTTCGAAATTTCCGTGCATTTTTAATACCATCTTTAAAAATCATTCCAATATAATCATGAATGGATGTGATATCTATTCTAAAGCTCCCCAAACCCTTTTTTTCCAGAAAGGAATTGATCTGCAAATTAATTCCGAGCAACTGAATCTTTCTATTTATATCACGCTTTCTGAATGTGATACTATCCGGCTGGTCAGTAAGACAATATAGCTTATCCAAAATGATTTTTATTTCCTTGGCTGTTTCACTGGCTTTCAAAGCAAACATGGCATCATTTCCAATGGGAGTCTCATCGTAACGCAAGTTGTGATGCATTATCATATCTCGTGAAATAACCTTGTTCCATGGAGTAAAGATGCAATATTTGATTAATTTTTCCTCTTTACAAGAGGCATAAATTGAATAAAAACGCTGCACGCGTTTTACTCTTCCGGTTATTTGAGCATAAGGACTGAATACATTGAAATATAATATATCTATTTCGTCATTTAGCTCGTTGTCAAGGACTGAAATGAGATTTTCCGAATAGTAATCATCAGCATCGGCAAATAGGCACCATTGGCCCGTAGCCTTTGAGAGGCCTATATTACGGGCATAGCCGGCTCCTTTTCCCTCTTTGGTCAAAACAATTGTAACATCTCTTCTTTCTTTGCCTGGATAGGAATTGAAATCTACAATATACGGGTCACTATTGTCATCAACCACAATTACTTCGATATCATCTCTGACGGGAATAGAGTCAATACACCGTTGCAAAAGCACCGGAGTGTTCTTGTGGGGAATAATAAAAGAGTATTTGATCTCTTTGCCCATTAATCACAATTATTAAGAGTTATTAAGAGTACGGTTTTTCATCCTCCAGGTCTATAAATGCGAGTGGTTTCATCGACCTTTTTCTGTTCTCAATCAGAGTTTTACGGTTGCGCATCAAGTCAATCCAATTTGATATGGGTTTCAGCGTCTTGAATCTTCTGCAACCGTTCAATGTTTTTATCAAGGTGCGTATTATCCTGAAACGGACAGGTTCGGCAATATTGCTTAAAATGCCACGATTTCTTACATCTAACATGTATATTTCGTGTTTAAGCGAAAAAGGTCTGTCAGCTCTGTCGTGTATGCCAAATGCAGTTGTGACTATACCGATCTTAAAACTGAAATATCTTGCACGTTGTTCGTAGTCATTATCTTCTCCATAGAGAGGGAATGATGGGGAAAAGCCTCCTGTCTTTAGTAAGCAATCCCTGCTTATCAACCAATGTGCTGCCATTACTTCTTTAACATCAACAATTTGCTGATCAAGAGATAAACCATTTATGATCTCTTTGAAATTTACATCATATTCCTTCATGTTTGCCTGCATTTGCATAGGGCTCAGTATCCCATATTCACTGTTTGTCATATGTGCGGCAACCATTTTTTTCAAAGTATCAGGTAACAACTGCGCATCTGCACTTAACAGATAGACATAGTCATAATTGTGTTCTATTGCATATTTAAAGCCTATGTTGTTTGCCCCACCGAAGCCGACATTGTCTTTTACATAGTGGATATGAATATTTTTGTAATGACTGTAATTTTCTTTTAGATATTTACCCGTTTCATCATGAGATCCGTTATCGATTGTAAAAATCTCAGATTGCAATGATGAATTTAGCGCGCTGTTTATGCATTTATCAATCCATTTGACTGCATTATATAACGGAATTATGGTAAGTATTTTCATAAACGGTAGTAGGTTAGTGTTTGAATTAAATCTCTTTGCCAATATAGGGCTCCATGACTTCACGGTCACGGTAAGGTTTGCCGCCCCAATTAATGTTTAGTTTTACATTATGCGCTATTTCATATTGTTCGGCAATCTCTTTCAGTGTGCGGTGTTGCCCGGATGAGACGACATATTCATCCTCAAACTCATCATCACTATGGAGCAACTCTGTAAGCTTTAAAAAGCTATCCAGAACTTTGCTGATATGCACCAAATCCATTTTTTGTTCTCCCGGACTCATATCCAATGTCTCACCGGTTTTTGCAATTTGCTCAAATAGGGAATAAATCTTTTTACGGGTATCATTTTCGCCATAAGTGTCACAAAGTTTCAGAGTAGCGAAACGGATGTCGCTCATTTCTACATAATACTTTGCCATATCCACAAAGGCTTGTTTGCTGGCAGCATAAAGATTTACAGGGCAATACTGTTTTGAATAAGCGGGAGCGTTGAAGTTTTGCCATATTGTGCCTGTATTAAGAAACCATTTAACATTTGCTGCAACAGCAGCTTCAAGAATTGCCGTACCAAGGTATACATTTGATTTTACCAGCTCTGCTATCTGCTCAGGCCTGTGGGTGTTGAGGTAGAGCGTAGCCAGATGAATAATTCCATCAATCCGGTTTGACTTCAGATAATCTGCCAAAGCCGGAATGTCATCTTCGAAGACAACTACCTTATCTGTAAATAAAAAATCCGGTTTTGTTGTGGGGCGTATCAGTGCATGAATATTATGTCCTTCCTTGATAAGAAAAGGGGTAAGATTTCTGCCGATAAAGCCCGTCGCTCCGGTAATCAAAATGTTCATGGATTCTCTGTTAAAAGGGTGAATCATACTCCTGTAGGGAAGGGAATGTAAGGTCTCTTTTGGAAATAATCGGTTCTTCTATTCCCCAATCTACATCAATGGAGCCGGAGAATATCCCGCAGTCATTATCTTTTGCATAACAGGTGGTCTGGGCATAATTGACTATAGTGTCATCTTCCAGTGATGCAAATCCATGTGCAAACCCTTTGGGAATATATAAGTATTGCGCTTTTGTCTCGTCCAGCTCAATTCTGAAATGTTTACCGAATGTGGCCGAATCTTTACGAAGATCTACCGTGACATCCACTATTTTGCCCTTGCTGACGTAGACTATTTTTACATGATCGTGAGGCGGAGTTTGAAAATGCATGCCCCGTACTACATTTTTTTTGTTTGTCGAATAGTAAAATTCCTTGAAGTCACATTCCAAGTTATTCTCAACAAAAAAATCGTAGTTGAACAATTTTTGAAAAGTACCTCTATTGTCCTCATAGTTTACGGTTTCGAGAATATAGAGCCCTTCAAATGGTGTTTGTATTATCTTCATCTTGTCAAGAACCAATTGATTTCCTCAATACAGAGATTGTATACATTTTCGTTTTCATATCTTTTATACCAGTCAGCTGTGAGAGCAATGGTTTGCTTTGCATCCAGTCGAGGGTGCCAGCCAAGACGGGTTATGGCCTTGGTTATGTCGAGCATCAGGATTGATGCCTCGTGTAGAGAATTCGGGTTGGAGATATCTTTAAGTTCACCATATCCGAAACTCTCCACCATTGCTGTTGCAATTTCCCAGACGGTAAGTACCGAATCCATCTCCGGACCGAAGTTCCAGCCCTCACAATACTCTGCCGGGTTTTCCCACATTTTTTGCGCCAGCAATAGATAACCGCTCAGGGGTTCAAGCACATGCTCCCAGGGGCGTACAGCCTTTGGGGAGCGTATTTCTATCGGCTTCCCGGCCTCAAGTGCACGTATGCAGTCCGGAATTAGGCGGTCGAGAGCCCAATCTCCACCACCTATGACATTGCCGGCACGGACAGAGGAGAGGGACATGGTATGTTTTATGCCATAATCGGCAGGATTGAAAAAACTATTTCTCCAGGATTGGATAGCCAATTCACAAGCACCCTTGGAAGAAGAGTAGGGATCATACCCACCTAACGGGTCCTCTTCCTTATAACCTGTGAGCTTCTCCTTGTTGTCGTAACATTTGTCGGTTGTTATCATCACACCAACTTTCACGCTCTTTGTGGCGCGTATTGCTTCCATAATATTTATGGTACCCATCACATTGGTTTCGTAGGTTTCCACGGGGATTTCATAACTCAAGCGGACAAGAGGTTGTGCTGCGAGGTGAAATACAATTTCCGGCTGGTGTTCTGTGAAAATCTGCTTCATGCGCGCTCCATCGCGAATATCCGCGCGAATATCCGCTTTAATTCTCCTGCCTATGCCGGAAAGAACAAAGTTGTCTTTTTCAGAGAATGGGGCCAGTGCAATTCCTACTACCTCTGCACCGAGTTCGTGAAGCCAGATGGAGAGCCATGAGCCCTTAAATCCCGTATGACCGGTTACAATTACGCGCTTACCTTTGTAAAAATTGTTGAAGATGTCGATCATAAGAAACTACAATTATTTTGGGGTACCTCATCCTCCCATTTTTTCCACGGGGCAGTTCCATTTTTGAGCAGTTGTTCGAGCAGCATTTTCTCACGTGCGTTGTCCATACATTGCCAAAATCCCTTATGTATGTAGGACATTAGTTCTCCCTCAGCTGCAAGTCGTTCCAACGGCTCACGCTCAAAAGATTGATGGTCTCCATCAATGTAGTCAAATACAGAGGGTTCAAGAACCATATAGCCGGCATTTATCGGAGCACCATCCATAGCCTTTTTTTCCCGGAAAGCACGGACAGCCATGTCTTTTGTTATCTCAAGCACCCCTTTGTCCTGAGCCATTTTAACAGCGGTAAGGGTTGCTTTTTTTCCGTGATTTTTGTGAAAAGCAATAAGTTTATTGATGTCCACATCGCAAACTCCATCACCGTATGTCATCATAAATGTCTCATTACCAACATATTTGCTAATTCGTTTGATGCGACCCCCGGTCATGGTGTTGTAACCTGTATCAACTACTGTTACCCTCCATGGTTCACAGGCATTTGTATGAACAGTCATCTCATTCTTACCATCACGATAATCAAAAGTCACATCGCTGTTATGAAGGAAATAGTTAGCAAACCATTCTTTGATATACTCCTGTTTGTAACCGGCACATATAATAAAATCCGTATGACCATAATGGGCATACTCTTTCATAATGTGCCACATTATTGGCATACCACCAATTTCAATCATAGGCTTTGGTTTGAATACCGACTCTTCACTGATACGAGTGCCAAAACCACCGGCGAGAAGAACTACTTTCATAATTACTTTTCAATATTTTTATTACAAAATTCTTTTATAGTGCTGATCATATATTGTAGCATTTCAGGCGTCATACCCGGATAAACGCCAATCCAGAAAGTGTTGTTCATAACGAAATCGCTCCACTTCAAATCACCCACTACTCTATAGCCATTCCCTGATACACGCATCTCGTCAAATGCAGGATGTTTTAGAAAATTTCCGGCAAAAAGATTACGTGTCTGAATTTTTTTGCTTTCCAGATACTTTGTAATCCGGTTGCGGGTAAACCCTGCATCTTCCTTAACCGAAATAAGAAAGCCAAACCATGATGGGTTGGAGTTGGCGGTGGGTTCCGGAAGAATGAGCCCCGGAGTACCTGCAAGTCCCTCTCTAAGCACTCTATAGTTGTTCCTTCGAGCTTCAACGATGCTGTCAAGTTTCTCGATTTGGGCACACCCTATAGCAGCTTGCATATCTGTGGCTTTCAGGTTAAACCCGAAGTGGCTGTAAACATATTTATGGTCGTAACCCTCTGGGAGTTCTCCATATTGTCCCGTAAAGCGTTGTTTGCATGAATTGTCGACACCCCCAACACACCAGCAATCGCGGCCCCAATCCCTAAAGGATCTGCAGATCCGGTCAAGCTCAGGGTTGTTGGTATAGACGGCACCGCCTTCACCCATTGTTATATGGTGGGGAGGGTAGAAGGAGCTGGTTCCGAAATCTCCCCAAGTGCCGGTTTTCTTTGTGATTCCATTGATTGTAAATTCAGATCCCAGTGCATCACAATTATCTTCAATCAGCCATAGCCCATTTTTGTTGCAAAAAGATTTGACACTTTCAAGATCAAACGGGTTGCCAAGCGAGTGAGCTATCATCACGGCTTTAGTTCGGGGGCTTAATGCCTCTTCCAACTTTGTTACATCAATGTTATATTCAGGAATAGTTATATCTATAAAAACAGGAACTGCGCCGTACTGTATAATTGGGTTAATAGTAGTGGGAAAACCTGCTGCAACAGTTATGACTTCATCCCCCTTGTTGATTCTTCGATCACCAAGCTTGGGAGAGGTAAGTGTATAAAAGGCGAGAAGGTTGGCTGAAGAACCTGAATTAGTGAGTGCACAATGATTTACATTCAGCCATTTTGCAAAGTTACGCTCAAATCTTGCTGCCCATGGTCCTGCTGTAAGCCAAAAGTCAAGGGATGAATTAACCAGATTTACCATTTCCTCATCGTCAAAAAACCTTCCTCCATAATTGATAAAAGTCTCTCCGGGTATGAATAGTTTTTTCTGACCATGAATTTCAGAATAGTATTCTCGCGTGAGATCAAGTATCTGTTCTTTTAGTATATCCTTTTTGCTCATAGATTTTGCTATATTTTAGAAAAGAGTGTCTGTTATACGACAGGCATTACAATAAATTCCTCGTTACATTCCATCTGAACCTGACAAGCATGTTGCCGCGACCGGGCTTGAATTGGATGGCATACCAACACCACAACACAAGCGTTCCACCCCATTTTATAAGTTCTGCGAAAAGACGTTTAATGTAGCAGCCTTTGGAAACAGCCAGTGTGCGGGCTTTTTCGCTTGCTCCGATACCACAGGTCAGGCGGTTGAAGTAATCCTTTTCAAGCTTATATTTTGGTATTTTGTGGTAAAGAACAGGTTGCGGGATATACCTGAACTTCATTCCGGCAGCGATCATCTTATTGAAGATATCTTTCTCTTCGCCACCCCCAAGGTTACCTCCACTGCGCCCCAGTTCAACATTATAAAGTCCCACTTTCTCAAACACAGCTTTACGATAGGCAGCATTACCTCCTCCGGGATAGTTTTTACCCGGAAACTCCCGTTCTTTGTCACCAAAATAGAGATAGGCGGTAAGGAGTCTTTTTATGAAATAGGTCATCCATTCCGGCTCTTCGCCCTCTTCATAATCGGGGATTATAGGGCCACCTGCTGCAGAAATGTCAGGGTTTGCCTCAAAAAATGCAGCATATCCTGAAAGGTATTCCTTGTTGACAGTAGCATCATCATCCACATAGATCAGTATATTTCCCCCGGACTCCTTTATTCCACGGTTGCGGGCATAGGATAGACCTTGATTTGTCTCGACAAAAGTGCGTAGCGTTACATCAGGATAATCGGAGGCAAATCTTGCTACTTCCGCCTCGGTATTGTCAGTGCTGTTGTTGTTCACCAGCACTATTTCATACTTCGATTTCGGATAATCATTTAGCGCAATGCTTTGGAGGACACCATAAATATATTTGTCTCTATTGTATGTGCAGATGATGACTGAAATCATAACTGTTTTTTCTATTTGATTTTTGTCTCTTTATCTCACAAAGTTAACATTATGAATTGATTCATCAAAACGATTCTTCACCGCCTGGGCAGGAGCCTACAAAGGAATCGCCCCGCGCAGGATTGGCGGCAGCTCAAAAAAGGTCAGCTGAAATATAGTTCAGTTGAATGCCCAACGGATTGTTACAGGATTCTAAGCAGCACAGATCAAGAGGTCTCTTCCTCCGGGTTCTGCTTTCTCTCCGAGCGCTTTTTTGGAGGATTAACTGCTACTTCCACATGGATTATCCGATTCAGATGTTTGGTGCCGTTGAGTGCGGCTATGGCAGCGGCGCCCTCCTCATCATTCATTTCCACAAATCCGTAGCCTCTGGAACGTTTTGTTTCAGGGTCAACTATGATACGCGCAGATGTTACCGTACCATATTGTCCAAATAATTCCAGCAGGCTTTCTCTTCTCGCTTTATAGCTGAGTCCATAGATAAAAATTACCATCGTTATTTATTTCTTAGTTAGGTTATTTGTTTCTTAGTTTCTTAGTTAAGGTGAGTGGCTAAATCAAGTGTCGTGGCCTGTCCCGTCAAAACAATGTGTGCAGAGCGACTCTTTTGGAAGTCCTATGGCCTGCACCACCTCTTGCACAGTGTTGAAAATAAGTGTACTCATATTGAGTTTGCTCCTTATATACTCCACCATACGGGCATATTCGGGACAACTATCGCAGGAATATTTATATATATCGGCCGGTGCAGCGTTTTCTACCTTGTGTATGAATTTTCGGGTAATCAACTCTAGAGGGGATCTGGAGGAGGAGAAGTTGAGGTAGGGGCAAGGGTAGATGATCGGCGGACAGCTGATCCTGATATGGACCTCTTTAGCTCCATGTTTGTAGAGAGCCTTTACATTATTTTTGAGCTGCGTTCCGCGTACTATCGAGTCATCGCAAAATGCAACTTTCTTGTTTTTTATTATCGAGTAGTTGGGAATGAGCTTCATTTTTGCCACCAGCTCCCTCGTGCTCTGGCTTATAGGAGTAAAGCTACGGGGCCAGGTGGTGTTGTATTTAACCATTGCAGCTCTGAAAGGAATGCCTTTGCCACGTGCGTATCCCACAGCCATGCAGGTCCCGGAGTCGGGGATAGAGGAGACCACATCCAGAGGCGTATCATCTTTTGCGCCCATTATGCTGCCAAGTCTGTTGCGTACGTCATCCACATTTATCCCTTCATAGTTGCTGGTAGGGTATCCGTAATAGATCCAGAGGAAGGAGCAGATCCGGAGCTTGTCCTGAGGTGGCACCAGCTGTGTTATCCCGTCAGCAGTAATCAACACCGTCTCGCCGGGTCCCAAAATATATTCGCTTTCAAAACCGATATTTGGGAAGGAACAATCTTCGGATGCGACCGCTATGGAGTCTTCATTGCGACCTATGATAAGGGGAGTGCGGCCATATCTGTCTCTGGCTGCGATAATGCCGTCATAGGTAAGGATAACCATCGTCAGAGAACCTTTTATGCGGCTTTGCGCATATACTATGCCTTCGGCAAATGTTTCTCTTTCGGTGACAAGATGTGAAGCCAGCTCAGTTTGGTTGGTCTTCCCGGAGCTGATTTCAGCGAAATTCTTATTTTGTGCAAGAAATTCCTCTTCCAACTCCTCTACATTGGTGATCTTTCCTACTGTCGCAATAGCAAACCTGCCGAGTCGGGAATTGATCAATATAGGCTGTGCATCGGTATCGCTTATGACGCCGATACCGGAATTGCCGTCAAATTTGGGAAGATCGGGTTCAAACTTAATTCTGAAATAGGAGCTTTGTATGTCGTGTATGGAGCGGGCAAAGAGCCCGTTTTGGTTGATGACTGCCATTCCGGCACGTTTAGTGCCGAGATGTGAGTGATAATCCGTTCCGTAAAAAAGTTCGGTTACGCAATTACGCTTGGATATTACTCCAAAAATACCTCCCATGACATCTGATTTTAATTGAATCGACAAAGGTAGCATAAATAATGTAAAAAGGAGATAAAAACTAATTCAAACTAGCGATTATGGAGATAATTTCATTTAATAATCTCACGGTAAACTGCAATGCAGAGGCTGTGCATGTACCTGCAAAGGGGATGCTTTTAGTAATCAGTGCTGCGGCTGTAAGGTAGAGTGAGACTCCGGTAAGTGGTATGGCCAGAATGTTGGTTATAAGAAAATAGGCGGGAAAATGCCCGAAATAGATGAAGGCGACCACCCCTGTGGTCATTTGGCAGCTGATGCTTATACATACCGAGTTCCAGAGTTTCTCCAGAAGTCGGATCTTCGTCTGCATCAATCCCTTGATCATCGGATAGAGGGTAAAAATTGAGAATACTGCAAAAAATGAGAGTTGAAACCCTATCTCCCTGGGAGCTTCAGGGTTGAACATAGTAATTATCAGCGCACTGGCCGCAAGTGAGGTAAGACCGTCTCTGTCGGAGTAGCGCCAGCCCGACAATTCGTGAATGGTAATCATCAACACTGCCCTGAAGATAGAAGAACTTAATCCGGTCATTATGGCAAAACCCCATAGAAGCAGCACAATTATAAGGCTTTTAAGACGCTTCGCAGCGATTGATCCACCTATAAAGAAGAGCATCAACTCCACCAATTTGTAAATTATAGCGACATGAAGCCCCGATAACGCAAGCAAGTGCATTGCACCGCTTTTGCGCCAATTTTCCCTCAATTCACGGTTGATATCGCTTTTGTCGCCGGCAGTTAATGCACGTACTATCGCCAGCTCCTCTCCATCATTGAGTATTTCTCCCAGCGATGCTGAAAAGTCCGCTTTTAGTTGAGCTGCAGCATGAGATATTGCGGATTCTTTGCCGGTCGTGGGAATTCTGGATATCTGCAGAGAAGCTGCTCCTAATAGAAAAAGGGCAGCAAATATCAGGATTCTTTTTTGGGCCATCATTATCGCCGTTATGGCGCAAAAAATTGCTGCAGCGAAGAAAACAACAGGTGGCAGAGTTAGCCATCCTCCGAGCAAATTGCCCGCAATAAAGGCGAGCGAATAGAAAAAAAGCCTCCTACCTTTCCACATAATCCTTCCCTCCTATTTCAGATTGCAATGTACAATTATTTTTTGAAAGGTCACCTATTATGATTAAATTTGCAAGATATATGCAACAATAATAACCATCTATATAATTATGATAATACTTGTACTAAATTGCGGTAGTTCCTCTTTAAAATATCAAGTTCTTGATATGAGGAATGACAATGACTATTCACTCCTGGCTAAAGGCCTTGTAGAACGCATCGGCGAATCGATGGGCATTATTAACCACCAGGTACCGGGCAAAGAAAAATATTCTGTAGAAAAACCGGTTCCCAACCACACCGTCGGTATATCTGAAGTGCTTGAGCTACTTACAGACAAATCACTCGGAGTAATCTCTTCACTTAAAGAGATAGAGGCGGTAGGCCACAGAGTGGCACATGGCGGGGAATATTTTACAGGCAGCTCTGCAATTGATGACGACGCAATCTCCAAGATTGAGAAGTGCGGCGAACTTGCTCCGCTTCACAATCCTGCCAATCTGCTCGGGATCCGTGCCATGCAATCCCTTATGCCGGAGATCCCTCAGGTTGCGGTGTTTGACACTTCATTCCACCAGACCATTCCCGACTATGCCTATATGTACGCAATACCTTATGAGTACTATCAAAAATATAAGATCCGTCGTTACGGATTTCACGGTACAAGCCATCAGTTTGTAGCAAAGAAGGCCTGCAAACTGGTAGGTATGGAATTTTCCAATTCTAAAATAATTACCTGCCATCTGGGTAACGGTAGCTCTATTACAGCCATCAAGAATGGACGCTCAATTGATACCTCGATGGGATTCACTCCTATGGAGGGCCTTGTAATGGGTACAAGAAGCGGTACTGTCGATGCGGGTGTCGTAACATTTCTTGAAGAGAAAGAAAAGCTCAGTGCAGCCGAAATCAACACTATTCTCAATAAGAAAAGCGGACTGCTCGGTATATCACAAGTCTCTTCGGATATGAGGGATATCGAGTCAGGGGCAGGCAGCGGCAATGCCAATGCTGCACTTGCACAAGAGATGTTGTTTTATGGTATCCGTAAATTTATAGGAGCCTATGCTGCGGCAATGGGCGGACTCGATATGATCGTATTTACTGGAGGTATCGGAGAAAATTCCTCTGTTACGCGCGAACAGGCGTGTGAGGGCCTCGAGTTCCTCGGAATAGACTTTGACAAGGATGTCAATAGGGCTGCCAGAGGCAAGGATGTGATACTTTCCACTCCTTCGTCCAAAGTTAAAGTTGTAGCGGTCACTACCAATGAAGAGCTGGTAATCGCTCAGGACACTATGAATATTGTAAAAAACAAATAAATTAATTTTAAGTACTTAAAACAATGATTACAAATTTCGAACAGATTTTTGAGCAGCTGCGTTCAAAGAGCAGAAAACGCCTTGTTGCAGCCTGGGGTGTTGATGATCACACTATTACTGCTGCCCGTTTGGCAGTGGACAAAGGTATCGTTAAAGCAATTCTAGTCGGTGATGCCGATATGATCAATGACGTTTGCAAAGCAGAGGGTATAAATCCTTCAATGTTTACCATAGTTGACAATAAAGATGAAGTCAGTGCCATCGCTCAAGCTGTGGATATGATCAATGCCGGCGAAGCTGACATATTGATGAAAGGTCTTTGCAGTACTGACAAATATATGCGTGCCATTCTAAATAAAGAGCGCGGTCTGCTTCCTCCCAAGGCTGTTTTGAGCCACGTCTCAGTGCTTGAGAATCCCAATTACCATAAACTTATCGTTCTCGGTGATATGGCAGTAATACCTGCACCTGATTTCAAGCAGAAAATTGCAATTACAAATTATCTGGTACAGACTGCACATGCTCTCGGTATCGCGAAACCCAAAGTAGCTGCTATTGCAGCAACCGAGCAGATGCTTGCAGGTATGCCTGCTTGTGTTGAGGCAGCAATGCTTGCAAAGATGGCTGATAGAGGTCAGATCAAAGGTTGCTATATCGACGGTCCCCTTGCACTTGACGTAGCCATCTCCAAAGAGGCTGTTGAAATTAAGAAGCTCGAGAGCAATGTGGCCGGTGACGCAGATTGTTTGTTGTTCCCCAATATCGAGTCTGCCAATGTTTTCTACAAGGTTAACTCACAACTTTGTGTAGGTGTTAAACAGGCCGCAATTGTGGCTGGTGCAAAGGCTCCTTGCGTGCTTTCAAGCCGTGCGGACAGTATCTATACTAAGCTTAACTCCATAGCTCTTGCTGCTTTAACCGCAAAGTAGGTCCGGAAGATGAAAGTTCTTTGTTTAAATCCGGGATCTACTTCTACAAAGATCGCCGTATTTGAAGATGGGAAGCAGATCTTTTTGATCAATATCAAGCACTCTGCGGAAGAGATTGCAAAGTATAAGTCTGTTATAGACCAGTACAAATTTCGCGAGGAAATAATCCTCAGGACTCTTGCCGATAACGGCATTGATAAATCGGAGTTTGATGCCATTGTTGGTCGTGGAGGCCTTGTTAGACCGATTCCTTCCGGCACTTATGAGGTAAATGATGCTCTGTTAGCTGATCTTCATGCATGTGTTGGTGGCGAGCATGCTTCCAATCTTGGCGGTATACTTGCCGATTCGATTGCATCCGATATCCCTGGTTGTCGTGCATTCATTACCGAACCCGTAGTTGTAGATGAGATGTGTGATCTGGCCAGAGTGGCGGGTCATCCTGAGTTCAAGCGAATCTCTATTTTTCACACCCTCAATCAGAAAGCTACCGCGAAACACTATGCGAGAGAAGTTGGAGTCCCTTATGACTCTCTTAATCTGATCATTGCTCACCTTGGCGGTGGGGTTTCAGTAGGGGCTCACTGCAAGGGTAAGGTAATTGATGTCAATAATGCTCTAAATGGAGAAGGACCCTTTTCACCCGAGCGTTCCGGCACTCTGCCTGCACAGCAGCTTGCAGATCTCTGTTTTTCCGGCAAATATACTCCTGAAGAGGTAAAGAAGATGATTTGCGGACGAGGTGGGGTAGTGGCTTATCTCGGTACGAATGATTTTTATGAGGTGGAGCTCAAGATGGTTGATGATGCACGCTACAAGTTTATTGCAGATGCTTTCCTTTATAATGTTGCCAAGGAAATAGGGGCAATGGCTGCCGTTCTTAAAGGTAAAGTGGACGCGATCCTGATTACAGGAGGCGTTGCCAAAGGCAAGGGGATGATGGAGGATTTGGCAGAGTATGTCAAGTTTATCGCTCCCGTGAAAATATATCCCGGAGAGGATGAAATGGCTGCTCTCGCAATGAATGGATTTGCTGTTCTTGAGGGCCGCGAAGAAGTAAAGGTTTATAGTTAAATGTTGACCATTTTTGGCTTTCTAAATAGAAAATGGGGACGATTTTAATCTCGTCCCCATTCGTTTTTCTAAAATTTCTCCCGGCACCGTTACCGGGTATCGCACATATAGTACATAGCACCCCGTCCCCGCACCATAATTACACGACACTTAATTGCATAGCCTTTAATTTGCACCTCGTACCTCTCTACACTACATACTACACACTATACACTACACACTCATAACTACCTCTTAATCAGCGTGTTTGCAATCTGGTGTGCCATTCTGAGGAAGTCATCTGCAATCACAGAGTCAAATGTAATAACTACATTGAGCTGGATGTCACCTGCAACTATGGCTTTCTTGTAGATGTAGCTGTCATCCTTGTGTCCAATGATGTAAAACTCATTGTCAGATATCGATGTATCATCAAGGATATAGCCCATTGTTTTGAACCCTTCACATTTTTCCTCAAAATGTTCCTGTAGTGTTTGATTGAACATAACAACACTACTGTAACCGCCATAGGCGTAAAAACTTGCAAGGCCGCTATCTGAAATGAATTGCTGTCCATCTCCATTTTCAGGCTCGCCCTGACCGGTAAAATAGAAGGGATACCTGATGGTAAATCCAAAACGCTCATTGTAGTAGCATCTATCCATAACCAGGTCAAGCTGGTCAAATCCGCCAAAACCATCCCATTCAAGATGACCTACCTTCTGATACTCTTCGCCTCTCACATATACAGTGATATCCTTACCTTTCTGGGGCAACTCTATATAGTAGCGTGAAGCATCGGGCACGAAGTCCGCAAGTGCGGGGAGGGGTTTGAGGGTCTGTTCTTCGATGCGGTGCTCATAAAACATCTTAAGTACGTCATTGTCCTGTCTAAGGATAATACCCAATATGCGTCTGCCGTCGGGTACTTTCCAGTAGCACATTTGGAGATTGCCCTCCTGCTCACCGGAAATGCCTGTACGCATATAGCCATTACGTTTATCCATTAAAACATAGCAATTGGGGTCACTCTCGACCTCTATTTCGTAGAAGACGTTGTATGCCACTTGTAACACATCGTTGGGAAATGCTTTGACAATGGCGTCAAAGTAGTACTCAATATCCGGAACGGACTGGTCTGGAAGGGAGATGATTTTTTCCGGCCAGATCTTTCTAATCTGGGGAAGATTCATCTTGCCGGCGAAAACGGATCCCGGAAGCAGCAACGCCGACAGTGTGCTGAACAGGATTATCAGTCGTTTCATGGTATATGTTGTGTTGGTTG
>JAAZMM010000062.1 GCA_012798805.1 Bacteroidales bacterium | reverse complement strand
TCTTCCTCCTGAGATTCTGCTATGTATATGCCGTCGCCCTTACTTTGGGATTCATCCTTGACAAACTTGATGAGTTTTTGAGCCATTGAATCTTTTGGTTGTTTTGGGTCTTTACCCTCTTTCGCTTTCTCAGTTTCATCAGGAGTGTAGATAACCATTTCAAAATAGGCGCGTGTCATCGCAACATAAGCGATGTTCATAGTATCAATATAGGTCTCTTTTCTTTCTTTCTCAAAATCCTTCTCGAAGCCGGTATATTGATCTGTTGTGTATTTAACGGGAATCAGACCTATGTTGTTTAGCTCATCAATATCCGGTACACACCATAGGTAGGGGGCGAAAGTGCCGCTTTTTACTGATGTTTTTTCGTTGAAAAATGGGATAATGACCGCTTTAAAACCAAGTCCTTTGGCTTTGTGTATTGTCATCACACGCACAGCATTTTGGTCGGAAGAGGAATTGATCTTTACATTCTGACCACTTTCCTCCCACCACTCCAGAAATGCAGGTCGATCAGAGCCATTATGTGCCATAAAGCTATTAACCTCATCCAGAAATGCCTGTACGAACTCAATCTCATAGTCCGGAATCTCATCATAAATGCTTCTTAGCATAACCTCACAACTTTCATAAAGCGAGAGAGTTTTCAGATTATCTCTCTGATCTTTGTCAAAGAGGGCAGTAAATATAGCCTCACAACCCTCTTTAAGGGGCATTTTTGCCACATCTTTACTAGTTAAATCGCCTATATTCCTATCTTGATTCTCCGTAAATAGGGTTTTGAGCATCAGCTGGTTAACCTGGTCATCCGGATTTTCCCAGTATTTAAGGAGTGTCACAATCTTGAGGACTGCCCTGGAATATCCAAGCACCAGGACTTCTTCAGTGACGACATTGATCCCTTTTGAAATCAGTTTATCCACCACCATTTTGCCTTCATTGTTGGTGCGGACAAGTATCGTGATGTCGCGTAGCTCATATCCATCGTCTGTAAGCCGTGCTATCTCGCCAAGGTCATTGACATCGTCTGCTTTTCCTGCAAGGGCATCCAGAGCCTCCTGCATCCAGGCTTTTTTATCATCTTCATCGACTTCAAATACTTTGATTTTAACAGCACCGGCTTCATAGCGATTCAGATTGCTTTGGTTTATCTCTTTGTCCGGCATTACCTGACTACAGCCTGTATAAATATCTTTTACGATAGGATCATTTTTTGTGATACTTTCAAAGAAATCGCTGTTAAATTGGACTATGGTATCAGCACTACGCCAGTTTTCATATTTAATATCAGGCTTAACATTTTTATTATTGGGAAGATCCCTGAGAAGAGATGAGTCCGAGCCTCTGAATCTGTAGATACTCTGTTTGACATCTCCTACGATAAGGTTGTCATTGCTGTTGGAGATGTTGTTGTCGATCAGAGGTTCGAAATTTTGCCACTGCAGCTTGGATGTATCCTGAAATTCGTCCAACAATATATGGTCAATTCTATTTCCGATTCTCTCATAAATGAAGGGAGTGTCGCTCCGGTCAATTATTCTGTTGAGAATGTCAGCTGTGCTGCTGAGAAGGACAAGATTATTTTCCTTGAGATATTTGTCGAGTTCTTTGAAAATATCGGTTGTGAGTCCAAGGAGATAGATCTGTCTGCGGATAATGAGTGCGGTATTGTATGTGACATAATTGTTGTCGAAATAGGACTTTAAATCATCAGATAGCTTCTGGAGGTCATCTAGATAAGTATCTTTATAATACTGATAAATCTCTTTTTCTTGTTTGTTTTTGCCGGCGTAGCACCATTTTGATGCGTCGTGGAACGAATCGCTATAAAGTTTACCACTCGTGTTTTTGAATTTTCCATTGACGATGTTTTCAAATCCATTTCTTGCTGACCTGTCGTCAACTCTCATTTTGTCAATGATGCTATTGACCCGATCATATTCAGTAATTATCTTCTCGGCCAGTACCTTTGCTTCACTTTCAAACTTTGTTGTAATTATATTAATTTCCTTTAGGAACTTTTTTATTTCTGTCTTAGGTTCCTTACCGGAACCATCATCGACCCTATAAAGAGATCCGGCTTCGCCTCTTTTTTTAATAAGAAAATCCTCTTTATAGAACAGATCCGAAAACTTATAGAGTTCCTTTCTTACATCCCAGGAACGGCCCTCATCAATAACGCTACGCGAATAATCTACAAGCCATTTTAATAAGGTTGTATCTTTATCATCCCCGAGGGAATCCATCATACGGTCGATCGCCTCTATAGTTGCACCTTTTGAGTCAAGTTCCACATTGTATGAGCCATATTCTCCCAGTTCCCTCGCAAAGGTCTTCATTACCAACTGGAAAAATCTGTCGATAGTACTTACGTTAAAGCCCGAATAATCGTGAAGGATCTCTTTTAGGAGCTTCTCCGAATTTTGATCCCCATTTGCAGCTTTAATAAAGAGTTTCTCCAGGATACGCTCTTTCATCTCATCAGTAGCCTTGTTGGTAAAGGTTACCGCAAGGATGTTTCTATGAGGATGTGGCTTGCCTTTTCCATAGCTCTTTTCAAGCATCTCCATATAGGTCTCGGTAAGTTTATGCGTTTTACCTGCACCCGCAGAAGCGATAATAATCTCAAGGTTATATTTAGTATCGGACATATTCGATAGGTTTTACAAGATTTTACAAATGTTTTGGTAATTGCAGTAACGGCAGGCGCCAAATTCTCCGTCATCAAAGGTGATGGCTTTGAAAGGAATGCCGTCGTCAAATATTTCCTTAATCTTTTCCTTCACTTTCTTCTCAAATTCATCCATAATCTCCTTTGTAAGCCCCTCCTGAGAGCGTACGCCCTTATTTTCGTGGAAATGTCTCAGCGCAAAGACAGCAGGTAGGATATTGTCTCCATTTTTTATATAATGCTGGTGCAAATAGATCATTTTATAGAGTAAAAGTTGGAATGAAACAGAGTTTTTAACGCAAGAGCCATTTTTTTCTTCTTTGAAAAGATTCTCGATCAGCACATCTTCCTTCGATGCATTAACACCGAGCATTTTTCCATTCATACTCCCCGTTTTGTAGTCGATTATCCTGGTTGTACCACTCTTTTCATCAACTCTGTCGATGGAGCCTTTGATTTTGACTATGCCTACATTATCAATATTCATTGGATAGTTGATTTTCATTTCGGCAGCCTTGAATGTGAAAGGGGCATAATTACTGTCAATTTCGAGGGTTTTGTCCACAAAATCAGCTATCAATTCAAATACGATCCTCTCCTGGCCGGAGAGGTCGTCATAACTGACGGTATTATTTGCATAACTATATCCCCGTTTTTCCCTCGCTTTGGCAAATCCTTCAAGTATCAGCATTTCAATTTGCGATTTATTGCTTCGCCTTCGCAGAGCATCTATTTGACTTTTATCCCATACAACACCGCGATAGCTCTCATCCGGCATATAGAGCTTCTCCATCACATAGTGATAAATGGTGCCGAATTGCGCTCCGTCCACCTCTTCCACCACTTCATCCTCTTCGCCTATACCCTCTACATGTTTGAGATAAAACATTCTCTGGCATTTGAAGTAATCATTGAGCGTGGAGGCTGAAAAACTACCGTTGAAATCGCCGTTATGCTTCTGAAGATATTTTTCCCGCAGTTTCGCCATCACAGTCTCACTCTTTTCGATATCCAGGTTGTTCTCCTCCCTGCCTTTCATGTTGTAGGAGAGTGCCAGCTGCTTAATATCCAACCTCCTTTTTCCATTCCGCGGTATATTGTAGCCATACTTGAGTTGGTGAATATAACGGCTCGGTTCTCCGGCTTTAGTACCCTCGGTTCGGGAGTCATATATGAGCCAGATCTGTTCCGCCCTGCAGATGCTTCGGTAGAAATGGTATGCGGAGATGGAGTCCTGATACTCATAAGTGGGGAGTCCGAACCCGAGGCGGAGGTTAAAGGGTATAAAAGAGTTGCTGACATTACCCGAAGGGAAAATACCTTCGTTGCAGGAGAGGATAATGATATTTTTGAAGTCGAGTGCTCTGGTCTCCAGAGGTCCCATAATCTGGATTCCTTGCAGAGGTTCGCCTTTATAGGGGACTGAAAGTACCGAGATGATTTGTTTCAAGAGACGGAAATAGGTCTTAATCTCCGTAAATTCGAGTCCAAGGTCCGAGATACGTTTGACCGCCCTGAGGTAATGATATGCAGCCTCTCTGTCGATGCCGGTTAGATGCTTCTGAATAAGTAAGAGAATATTTTCGATGTAATCGCCGACATTCGAGGGATCAGGGGTAGTACTAAATATTGCCCTAAATAGTTCATTGCTATCGAATTGGTGCCATTTGGCCTCAAGTGATTGCTTCTCTGCGTCAAGTTGATTTTCCTTTCTTTCAAGTTGTTCGCGCACAAGAGTCTCCGGATTGAGATATACGAGGTTTCTGCCGATAATCTCATTTTTGATGCTCTTAAGCCCCTCCTCAGGGAGCACAGTTGTAAGGAAGGGATGGCTTAGAAGTGCCATTACGCTTTTATGGTGAAATGAGATCTCACCGCTCCTTTTTTGCCGGTTTTTTTTATGCAGCTCTTCCAATTGGGATACAAATGTGGCAGTGTGTGAGTTTATCAACGGATAACCCATCGTGACATTGACTTTATCGATACAAGCCGGAATGGAATTGAGCATTGGCTGGAGCAGAGTCTCATCCGGCAGAACTATGGCGGTCTCTTCGAGGTCAAGATCGGGGAGAAGAGTCCCATTTTCATCACAGTAAATATCTTCCAGTATTTCCGTTACATATCTCGTCTGACCTATCGCGGAGGGGAGACTTATAATATTGATTTTTCCCGGACTAAAATCATCATCGTGAGTCGGTTCAAGAGGTGTTCCGTAGGGCTCTATTGATTCTTTTTGGGCAAATTCCACGACATTTCCTTTGTCACCACGACGCATAAATTGCGATGATTTATTTGACTCGTCTGTAAGAATATCACCATAATAATCCCAGATAAAATCCACCTCAATACCGCTACCAGGCTTATTCAGGTGTCTGAAAAGAGATTTTTCGCACTCATTTAGGGCGTTGAGACCTACAAAAATTATTTTATCGTATTTACGACATTTGTTTAAAATATCTTCGCTCTTTCGGTTTTCCTTCGATCCCTGGTCCTTATCTGCGAGTGATTCGGCTACTTCTCTGTACATCATTCCCTCATACATCAGTCCTTTCTCCCTCAGTGCTTCACGGAATTTGGAGTAAAGTTCATACAAATTATTCCAAATAGTGGAAAATTCCTTTTTGATATCTATTGTATCGCTCTCAATTTCCCCGTTCTCTTTCTGCTCCTCATTTTCTGCATCTTCGCCACTCTCTTCTTTATCTCCATTTTCTTCAATCTTTTTACTCACAATATCCCTCTTTTTGCTATACCTCCAACTCGTGTAAAACTCCTCAATAGCCTTTTTCTGCTCCTCACTCAAATAATCGCCGGCATCTGCAGTCAACCGGTTCAGATCCTCGATATTTCTGAAAAGCATTTCTGCATCAACCAGATACTTGTCGATATCATCGAAATCATTGAGAAAAACATCCCCCCAATAGACAAATTCATCAAATGTGCTTTGTGCAATACCATTTTGATCAGAAAAGAGCTTGGCATACTGCTGGTACAATATATAGAGCGCCTCAATCTTATCAACCAACTGTCCGCCGGAAAGCTCCAGGAACAGATCATTGATTGTAATCATCCTTGGAGCCAACAGGGCTTTGCCCTCAATGCATTGGGTCAGATACTTTTTGAAAAAGATCGATGAGCGCCTGTTTGGAAAGACAAAACAGAGCTTATTGATCTCATTTTTATGTTTATTGTAAAAATGGCTTGCTACGCAATAGAGGAATTTATTTCTCATACCCTTTACTTTTATAATAGTATATATAGTATATGAAGTCAGGCGAAAATATTTCTTGTAATCTACAAATATACATTTTTTTGGTGAGAAAAGTTTTGTATATTTGTGGCATTCTTTTCGAGAAATGGGGAAGACACTTCAGTTTTGTTACCGGGATACGATTTGTGAGATCGTTGAAGGCAGGGGATCTATTGCTTCTGTCGGCAATCTGGTTGGAAAAAAGCGTAATGTGCTTGTGGTTACCGATAGCGGTGTGCCTACACAATATGCAGAGTCTGTTGTAGCACAATTTTCCAATGCATCTTTTTTTACGATCCCGCAAGGGGAAGAGAGCAAGAATTTCAATACTCTGACGGCAATTATTTCTGCCTTAAGGCAGCAGGAAATTGGCCGTTCCGATGCCTTGATAGCGGTAGGAGGGGGTGTGACCGGTGATATCGCAGGATTTGCTGCTTCTTGCTACAAACG
>JAAZMM010000010.1 GCA_012798805.1 Bacteroidales bacterium | reverse complement strand
TGCCCAATAATATTGCCTACAAGGTCGTGCAGGGCAATATCCACTGCGGCTTTGGCTGCAGTGTTGTTAGTGGTCAGTTTGTCCACCTCCATCATTATATCTTCGATGCGGAAAGGATTGTCAAACTTAGGAAGTACATTTTCTGCCACCTTTTTGAGAAACTCATGTACTGAGGCTTGTGTTTCGCCAAGATAAGGAGGCATAGCTGCTTCACCATATCCCGCATATCCGTTCCAGGTGATACGGCTGATCACGATGGGTGTCGTGGTCCTCGATGATCCCGAAATGGTGAAAGTATATTTCATTTTGCCCATAAAGTTCTCCCATTGGAGATCGAGCTTGTTAGTAGCAACCTTGCGCTTTTTAGCTGCGTTCGCAGCAAAAAGATCTCTTGGATGCCAGAGTGCAGCTGCCGCAGTCATCAGTCCGGCAGCCTTCAAAAATTCTCTTCTGTTGCTCATTGTTCTATCTTTTGCGTTGTTATATCTGTTTATTAGAAATACCAGGGGTGTTTCGCTATCGAAATCAAACCGGGAACCTCATCCGCTTTATTAAGCACACGTCTTGCACGCACCAAAGTGCCGTCATAGAAGTCTTCTGTATCGGGTATGAGGGAGTTGGTGTGCACGTTGGTAGCTGCATGTATGAATCTGCCTTCTCCTAGGTATATTCCAACATGGGTTATCCTTTCACCTCTCTCTTCGGTAGCTTTACGGCCGAAGAAGAGCAAGTCGCCGGGAATCAGATCTCCGGGGAAGTTCTCCACACTAACATCATCACCTACCTTTGCCTGTTGACTGGCATCCCTGCGGGTAATCATTCCGTTAAGGAAAAGAACCGTCTTGACAAAACCGCTGCAGTCCATGGCTTTGATCGAGGTGCCTGCCCAGAGGTAGGGGAATCCCATAAAGGCCTCACCTGTGGCAATAATGTTCTCTGCCGTGGGTTTACGCGAAGCAATCCAACTATTAAAGGGTGTTGCATCCTTTTTAGGAATGAATGCAATCTTGCCGTTGGGAATCTTTACCTTGAAATAGCTCCCTTGTTCTCCGGCCTTCTCCACTATATTGCCCCATACGCCATCGCTTATTACCTGTGAAGTGAGGTCGGCCTTTTCGCGGAAGAGGGTATAGTAAGTGGTGATGATCAAACGGTCGGAGGCCTTCCAGGCGTTGAGTTCCTGTTCGTCCATCCTCTGTACGCTGCCTACAGTCACCCAGGCATGGTAACCTTCAGGGGTAACAATCCTGTACCAGTAGCTGCGTTTTTCAAGCACTTGTACCGGTGTGCCCATCAATAATTGAGTGGCCATCTCTGAAGAGTAGTTAGCCTCATATCTGACATTGGCTACCGAGTGTGACACCACTGCCCATGTTTTTCCCTCGAGTTTGGGATCGGGGAGAACTGTCATGCTGTCAAGCACGTTGAGGCCTTTCTCCGAGAGAGCTGCCAGCAGAGCATCTTTGGCTTCTTGCTCAGTAGTGGAGCCGTAGAGTACCTTCTGCCCATCAACATCTTTGAGTATAGGTTCGTAACACTTATCCCTGCGGTCAGGAGCATATTGTGCTTTGATTTCATTGGAAATTGAATCAAACTGCTCTTGGAAGGAGTCTGTGGATCCACAGGATTGGATCATCATCAAGGCTATAATAGCCGGAATCAGGAGTCGTTTCATTCTGTTAAAAATTATGGTTTAAATCTCAAAAATACTCTTTTTCTTATCTTTGTGCAAGAATAGATTGCAAAAATGAAAAAAAGATACAACTCCTTCGCCGATTACTACAAGAGGAAATATGGCAGCAGATTGCAGAAAATCGTGATAGATGCCGGTTTTACCTGCCCCAACCGGGACGGCTCCATTTCCGTAGGGGGATGTACCTATTGCGACAACAATGCTTTCCATCCCTCATACAGCACGCCTGATAAGAGTATTTTACAACAGATGGAGGAGGGAATGGAGTTTCATCGCCGCAGATATCGAAGAGCAACCGGTTATATTGCTTACTTTCAGCCCTATTCCAACACTTATGCGCCGATAGAGCATCTAAAAGAGCTTTATAGTGAGGCTCTTTCGCATCCCGATGTGGTAGGAATAGCCGTGGGTACGCGTCCGGATTGCGTGGATGAGGAGAAGCTCGATTATCTTGCGGCGCTCTCGCGTGACCACATAGTTATGGTGGAGTATGGCATAGAATCCTGCTATGATGCGACCCTGAAACGCATTAATAGGGGGCATACATTCGAACAAGCAGTGAGTGCCATAAAAATGAGTGCTGAGCGCGGGCTTGATCTATGTGCGCATTTTATTTTAGGCTTGCCCGGCGAGAGCCGGGAAATGATGCTCGAAAGCACTTCGCTAATTAATTCCCTGCCACTCACTTCGCTTAAATTTCACCAACTCCAGATTATCAAAGGAACCCCAATGGAAGAGGAGTTTGAGGCTCATCCGGAAGATTTTATCACCTTTTTACTCGACGAATACCTGGATTTCTTCGTAGATATTCTCGAGCGCTTGCGGCCGGAATTTTGTATTGAAAGATTTGCCGGAGAGGTGCCTCCGAGGTTTGTCAATTCCACGCCCTGGGGACTAATCCGGAATGTAGAATTGCTTCGGTTGCTTGAAAAAAGACTTGAAGAACGCAATAGTTGGCAGGGCAAATTGCTCTGAAACTAACTTTTACTATATTTGTAATTTATAATAGAAAATAATCGCGCTATGGTACAAATCTCCGATAAGATCATAATGGATGGATTGGCGTACGATGATGTCTTGCTGATCCCTGCCGAGTCTGCCGTATTGCCCAGAGAGGTTAACGTAACAACTCAATTTTCAAGAGATATTTCTCTTCATATCCCAATAGTCTCTGCCGCAATGGACACTGTAACTGATGCTACTATGGCCATAGCCATTGCCCGTGAAGGAGGTATCGGTGTTATTCACAAAAACATGCCTATTGAGCATCAGGTGGAGCAGGTGCGCAAGGTAAAACGTGCTGAAAACGGAATGATCTATGATCCAATTACCATCAAATATGATGCTCTGGTGGGAGATGCACTCCGTTTGATGGCCGAAAACCACATTGGAGGCATACCGGTAGTAGATGAACAGAACTACCTCATAGGTATTGTTACCAATAGAGATCTTCGCTTTCAGGATGATCATAAGAGGCCCATAGCTGAGGTAATGACCTCTGAAAATCTGATAACGGTAAGCCCCAATATCACTATTCCTCAGGCAACGGAGGTGCTCAGCAAGCATCGCATCGAAAAATTACCCGTTATTGATGAGAACAACAAACTGGTAGGGCTGATTACATATCGCGATATAATGAAAATCAAGAAAAATCCTACTGCCAGCAAGGATTCCCGGGGCCGTCTGCTTGCTGCAGCAGCCGTGGGCATCAATAGTCATAGTGTAGAGGATGTGGAAAAGCTTGTGTCCGTAGGCATTGATGCGGTAGTTCTTGATACGGCGCACGGACACTCTCTTTTTGTATTGCAAACTATCAAGAAGATCCGGGAGGCCTTCCCGCACTTGCAAATAGTAGCAGGCAATATTGCTACCGCAGAAGCTGCGCTGGCCCTAAAAGAGTGTGGAGTTGATGGAGTGAAAGTAGGTATAGGACCGGGTTCCATCTGTACGACTCGTATTATTGCCGGTATAGGAGTGCCCCAACTTACGGCAGTAATGAATACGGCGGAGGCCCTCAAAGGAAGCGGTATCCCAATTATCGCAGATGGCGGCATACGATATTCAGGTGATATAGTTAAAGCGCTTGCGGCCGGTGCCAGCACAATTATGGCCGGATCGCTCTTTGCCGGTGTCGAAGAGGCTCCCGGAGAAGCCATTATCCTAAATGGACGCAAATTTAAGTCATATCGTGGTATGGGTTCGCTCGAGGCTATGCAGAGGGGGTCCAAGGATAGATACTTCCAGGATATGGAAGAAGACATAAAGAAACTTGTGCCTGAAGGAATCGTTGCTCAGGTACCCTACAAAGGTACTCTTTCAGAGGTTGTATATCAATTGATAGGAGGTCTTAGGGCAGGTATGGGCTACTGTGGCGCAGCTGATCTTGCGGCTCTGCGAAATGCGAAATTTGTCAGGATTACACATGCCGGAATGGTCGAGAGTCATCCCCACAATGTAACTATTACCCGGGAGTCCCCCAATTACTCAAGATAGGTTGATATGCAGAAAGTTATCCTTGCAATAATATCACTACTGCTGATTTCCGGATGCTCTTTTCTTGAAAAGAGAGGTCGAAATCTTCAGGATCACAGGGTTGCAAAGATAGGGCAGGATGTGCTCTATGAGAGTGATATAGTTCGTTTGATGCCGGAAGGCGTTTCATCTGCGGATAGCGCGGCCATGGTTAACCGTTATATCAATACCTGGGCTTTGGGTCGCCTTAAACTGCTCAAAGCTGAAGAACAGCTCTCCAAAGCTGAGAGAGATGTTACCGCTGAAGTGGAAGAGTTTCGTAGCACGTTGCTCGGTTTTAGATTTGAGAAGCGTTGGGTTGAAGAGAGGCTTGATACTATGGTTACTCTCGATGAGGCTCGTTTATATTATGAGGAGCATCCCTCCAGCAGCATTTTCCCTTATCCGCTTGTCAAGGCGCGTGTGATCAGGATTTCTCCAGGTTCTCCCTACTATGAGACCATTAAGGAGGCATATACTGTCACTGCGGAGCAAGATGTTGCAGAGCTCAGAGAGTTTTGTTATTCTTCTGCGGAGCGATATACCGACTTTGGAGGAGGTTGGGTACCTCTTTCACAGCTTGCAAAGGAACTCGGTACCGATATTGAAACCTGTACCAGGGAAATTCTTCCCAAAAGAAATTGTGAGATGAAGTTTAATGGTTCCAATTTTTTTATTTTCATAGAAAAAAAGGTTGATGCAGGCGAGGTTTCCCCCTTTGAATACAATGTTACGAGGATACGAGAGACTATTCTTGGAAAAAGAAAACAAGAACTTCTGACAAAATTGGAACAAGACTTGCTGGAAGATGCTCATATCAACGGAACGTTAAAAATTTATTGATAAATATGAAACACACCTTTGTTGTCACCGTACTTCTGCTTATCCTGGCCCTATTTGGGCCGGAGATCTCTGCACAGCGGTATCAGGAAGGATTGATTGACAAGACGATTGTGCTTATCGGCAATGATGTAATAATGCTCTCCGACCTCGAAAATGAAGTGCAGATGATGAGTGCCAGAGGCCTTACAGCAGACCGTAATGCCCGTTGCCAGATACTTGAGGAGATGCTTGTTTCCAAGCTTTTCCTGAACCAGGCGAAAATCGACTCTCTTGAGATCAACGACGCAAATGTCGAAAGCGCGCTTACTCAGCGTATAAGTGAAGTAATGACACAGCTCGGTGGCGAGAAACAGATGGAGGAATACTTCAATAAACCCCTCTACAGGCTCCGTCAAGAATGGAAACAGATGATTACCGACCAGTCGCTCATACAGGATATGCAGCGTAAGGTAGCCGGCAATATTCCCAACCTGACACCTTCAGATATTGAGAAATATTGCAAAGAGACTCCCGAAGAGGATCTTCCTATCGTATCTACACAATATCGTATCCGCCAGATAGTGCTTTATCCGGATAGAGAGGCATCAGAACTAGAAGTCAAAGAGAGACTCCTCGAGCTTAGAGAGAGGATCGTAGCGGGGGAAAAATTTTCCACTCTTGCACGACTTTATTCGCAGGATCCCGGCAGTTATTTGCGGGGAGGTGAACTCGGAATGGCCTCGAAATCCATCTTCTGGCCTGCATTTTCCGATGCAGCAATGTCTTTAAAGGTGGGACAGGTATCTCAGATAGTGGAGACTCCGGACGGATTTCATCTTATTGAGCTTATAGAGCGGGAGGGTGATATGTTCAATGCACGCCATATCTTGATTAAACCGCAATATACAACGGAGGATCGCACCAAGGCATTTGATCGTCTCGATACTATCAGGACCAGGATTATTGGTGATTCCATTTCATTTTTCAATGCAGCGAGATATTTTTCAGAAGATCGCAAAACAGCCACCAACGGAGGTCTGCTGGCTGATGAATATACGGGCTCCTCATATTTTGAAAAGGACCAACTCAAGCCTGCAGACTACAATGTGCTTAGGAATATGCAGGAAGGTGATATTTCGGAGCCATTTGAGTCTCTTGACAATGAAGGCCGTACCGGAAATACCGTTTACAAGATTATAATGCTTGAAAAGATTATTCCTTCACATGTGGCCGATTACAAGACGGACTTCAATGTATTGCTTCAGGATGCCAATGCCAAAAATGCCAACGCTGCTATCGATACATTCATTTCGGAGAAACAGAAGAGTACCTACATAGTGATAGATCCTCTCTTCAAAGAGTGTGATTTCACGAGGGAAGGTTGGATTAAGTAGTATATGTCTTTTATCAGGAAAGCGCTTCATATTGTCGCACTTGTGTTCTGTACGCTCCCTTTGGCAGCGCAGGGAAATCTCTCGGAGGAGGATGTTTTCCGTCTTGTGGATGCCGCTTCTGCACAACAGTTTGAGGAGTTTGGAATTAATTACCGTAGAGTGGTTGGTGATCCGGCTCGTTTTCTTCACAATAATACTTTTTTATTGTGTGATTCTGCTATATGGAATGTCACCGCAAAATATGTTGAAGCTTTT
>JAAZMM010000061.1 GCA_012798805.1 Bacteroidales bacterium | reverse complement strand
GGTAGTATCGGGCTACCGTGGCCGGGTGGTGACCGGTCACTCGACTGGCCCCGCGCATCGAGATCTTCTCCTGAGAGAGGCGGCCGATCAGTTCAACTTGCTTCTGTTCCAGGTGCGAATAGTAGAGTGGAGTATTTTTCGTTTCGATAAAGTAAGTCCGGCAATGCTTACAGGAGGGTGATTAACAAAGTCTATAATGCACCGGTTCGGATCGGAAGAATAATCTGCGTTAGCTTATGTAAACCTATGGTCCGTTTTTTTCAATTCTAGGCCATTAAAGAGCCCTAAATAATACTATAGGAGATTTTGGATACTATCTCCTGGATTCTCGGAATACACAACGAGTCAAATAGTCTGCTACACTATTGCCCCTTGAATTCCAACTGTCCTTCAAACTCAGATAATGGTCTTACTCGCACGACAATGGCTCCTCCCATCAACAACTTCGCAGATGTCTCACCATATTATCTACCGTGAACTTAGGAATGTAGGTTAACAACCTGAATTTATCCTTTGTCAGTGTAAAAAGCTCGCGTGTGATGTTCCAGTTGTCTTCGTTTGGATGTGTAACAAGCTTATATAATGATACCAAGACGAGTTCATTCTCGAAATCAGTATAGTCTGGGGTATACCCATAAGACGTTTCTGAAAATTGCGACAACTCTCGAAGTCGGTTATAGGTTAATAGACAAATATTAGGTATTTTACCGTACCCTGCACTCCAACTAGTCCCTCCAGATATGATATATCTATATACCGACATAGTATCGCTGAGACGCCGAATGCGACCATTTAATACTAATAAGAGAAATAATTTTATGTCATTATTTGCCTTACATTGAAGGTAGCTCATATATATGCCTTTGGGAAGATTTATGAATATGTTCTGGCAAACCAGTGAACTATGATGACCTGCACACCCATTACCCATGAGGAGATTTTCTGCATCAGATAGGGTATAGTCGCGGGTATTATAATTAGGTGGGAATTCATATGACTGATGCACATTTCCAAACTCATCTATAACTTTTGTGTGATGTACGCACGCAATATATTCAGAGTGCTTCTCTAAAAAATCCACCTGTTTCTGCAGCTTTTTTGGATCCAGCCAATAATCATCCCCATCGCAAAAAGCAAGATACTTCCCGCGTGCTCGATCAATGTTGAACATATCGATATTGAACAGATCTACATAATTCTTTTGCAAATACTGATTTTCTATCTGATATATTGGTTTAATGATCTCTGGATACTTCGCTTCATACTCACGGATGATATCAGCCGTCCCATCGGGCGATGCATCATCATGAATGAGTACCTCATAGAGAAAGTTTACTTCTTGCATCAAAATGCTGTCAAGACACTGGCGAATGTATTTTTCATGATTATAGGCTAACACAGATATGCTTACTAGCGGGGCAGCCTCACTTTTCATATCTCCCATACTGTTCACCATGGAATTCTTACCAGGCTCATCTAATTAGATCCCTATAAAGATTCCTATCAAATTGCTGTGGTGCATAAAGGCCACAGATACCGCCCCAATGGGAAGGCGATCAGAGGAGTGGAATGCCGTTCTCAGAGATTCGCCGGGCAATTCAAATTGGGAATGCCATTATGCTTTAAATGCCTGATGTGACGGCCTCCGATACAACACAGCAACACCACCGAAACATTTAAGTGGCAAAACCCCCGGAATACCCTCCATCAACATAACCTCCTGGGGGGACCAATCCTGAACCAGAGCTAAATAAAAGATAGAACCATCTGCATCTCCAGCCTCAAGTATGTCAGCCATTCCGCCGACTCCCACGTTGACCGCTCGATCGACGGGCCCGCAGCGTTCATCCGGACCAACATCGTTGGAACCTACACTCTCCTTGAGGCAGCCCGGAACTACTGGAAGAATCTCGCCGAAGGGATCTCCCTCTCGCTTCCACCATATATCGACCGGCGAAGTAGTGTTCGCTGATTACCCAAAAGAATTTGGGAACATTAAAACGCAGGTAGGATTGTTCAAAAAGGCCACAATCGCTGATTGATTGGAGCCCAAAAGTAAACTTGGCTGATGAGCCTTCAAAAGACGATCGAATAGGTATTTACGATAGGGTAATACAATGAACTCTCATAGCATTGATGACAGACTGAATACACAGAGGCACAAAATTCGAGAATGTATCACAGAATATTTTGTGATGAAGAGAGAGCAAAAAAAGGATAATCCTGGCATCCAGGGCACTATT
>JAAZMM010000060.1 GCA_012798805.1 Bacteroidales bacterium | reverse complement strand
TACGTGTACCTCCAAAGGTTGTAGAGGTAAGAGGGATAGTAACGGTCGGTGTAGTCGGTTCTATGTAGATCGTAGTCTCACCGGCATAGTCTCCGGCTCCCACCAGACCTTCTGTAAGCTCAATCTTTAAGGGCGCATTAGGCTTGGTGACAGTTACAACAAGTGAAATAGCGATGCCTTGTCCATAGAGCTCTCCATTGACATAGTTCCCACTTATCATAAGCGGTACCCTTATAAAATAGTCGGATGCATCATTAAAGTACTTATTGGAGACAGTAACGGTAACATTATCGGAATCGGTAAAGGTTACTCCTTCATTGGTCGCCATCCAGCAAGTCATTCTTTTGTATCCCGCGGGCGTGCCTCCCGGGGTTACGGGGGCATCGGGCAAACTACTGTATTCATCCCAGGTGAGAGTTCTCTGAAATGCAAAGGAACCTCTGCCATCACTATCGGTTGTTAAGACCAATGGCATGATTTGACCGGAAGCAGGGCCATCCACTCTGGGATAGAGACTCTTGGTATTAGTGTCAACATAAAAATGCAGCGGAAATGCCGTCGAGTCCAGGTCATTCGGGACATCGATATAGACATTGCCATTTGCGTGAGTTACCGGATCCAGCAAGTGTGGATCGCAAGTGACATACATAGTTCTTTTCTCACGAAGGACATATCTTATCTCACGGCTCAGCCCCGAGCCGGCAGCCGTGACCAGGATGGATTGCCTCTTGGCAAGCGCACCGAGAGCACCATCTTTAACATCCAGTGTAACTTCATTCCATCCCTGCCATTCTCCCGAGGTAATCGGAGTATTGGAGAGAACTGTGCCGGTAAATATATTACCATTTTCCACTCCGATAGTCACACTACTGTTGCTTAGAGTGCCCGCCTGGAAGTTGGAGTAATACTTAAATTTAAATTTGACATCACTCGTGGTGTTGAGCGTAGAGTCGGTATAACTCACAAAGAGTCGTGCCGTACCATCCGAGATATTGGTAAGATTTTTAAGCTTCACATCCGCAGTAAGGTTGTTAAATGCAGTGCCGGCTGCCGCTTCAGCAGCAGTAGCATAACCTCTTGCGTTCACATATGTAACCTCTATCTCATAATTGAAATTGCGGAGTATATGATAAAATTTATTTACTCCTCCCTCATTGTATATAAGGTCTATTTTGTAGTAAGTATCCTGAGTATCAGCACCATACCTGGCCCTAATGATGACAAAGGTGTTGGTCTCATCTCCGGGCTGTGTGCGCTCATATAGATAATATGGCTGGCCCGCAGCCACAAATGAAGGGTCCGTGGCAGTTAGCGCAGCCGGAGTATTGGTCAATGTCGCCCCCTGGGGAATATTACCTCTATATCCCTCTGCGAGAAGCTCGAAATAACTCTTACACTCCTTCTCCCCACCACCCGGCTTCATATACTCCACAAAGTTGAGGACCGATCCATTGTATGGAGCCACGGTCCCTTTATTAAGGGTGTTGACCACAGTCAATCCTGTAATAGTAAAATTGCTTATCGTAGCTGCCTTTTTGGCGGTAACCTGCGCATAATTGCGCAGCATCGGAATCCTGGTGAGTCGCGCACGAGTCGCAGGGCTCAGCTGGGTACTATCATTTTCGTCAAGACGGATACCATCGGGAAATTGTATCTTCTGCCAATAAGCATCCTGATTACCCTCAACGGCCAGTGAGTTGAAAAGCTCATAGCCGGTACCCGGATAATCAGCCGGGGTTGCCTTGGAAACCATATGTATGTTACGCTTGTCGGAGGAGGTTGTAAGAGTACACAGAAAATTGGCTTGATCGTCAGGAGATCTATTGACAAAAGTGGCAGTAGTACGCTCCACATACATACCGTCGCCGTCAAACACTACGATGTGCAAAGGCAGATATCCAACTGTCAGCGGATCGTCTCCAAAGGCTTTGGTCAGAGGTGTCATTTCAGGAAAATCAACTCCAATCCTGACAACCACCTTTTTCCCTTCGATTGTAGAGTGATTGAGCTCTTCGATATCAAATTTCTGGCAGGAAAAGAGTGCCAGTATCATCATTATGCTATAAAATATCTTCTTCATCTCAATATCCTCCTCTTATCTTGGATTATTACCCCATTGCAAGACATTCCCATTTGGATTAGTTCCAATCATTGGTATCCCATAATCAACTCCACCTCCATTATAATCACCCTTCTCATCGCCCCAATACCATACGTCATAGACACAACGGACATAAGCTGAGGAAGGAGTTGACCATGTATTAGTTCCTGCATTATAGGCTCTGTTGCCTGAGGCCCAATAGTTTACAGCTCCAAAAAGTGTAGGAAACACTCCGGCATTGGAACGATTGACTATAAACAAAATCTCCGCTTCAGTCGGTACTCGCCATCTTCCTGCAGGATATCCATTCTCCTGATAGGCAGCGCATCGTTTCTCAGCTTGCTCGAAAGATACCGTAGTTGTCTTTCCGTAAGAAGAGGCAATCT
>JAAZMM010000119.1 GCA_012798805.1 Bacteroidales bacterium | reverse complement strand
GAATTATCTACAATTATATTTTTATGATTATCCATCCGTTTTTTAATAAAATGGGCACGATAACCATCCCTTTCCACCACTACAACCTTATTACACCTTCTGCTAATACTTCTTAAAAAGGAGCCAAATTGCCCACCAATAACCAGTACATTAGCAGTATTCTCAAAAGGATACCAGGAAAATAAGCCATTTGGAATATCACTTAAATAATGTGTTATCTCCAGCCGCCTATCCTTTCTTATAACATGGCTATAATCATTGTCAGGGTTTGAGCTAATATATGCCCCAATATCAGCGTCTATATCATTTAAAGGATGTGGAATATGGTTAATCATACTATAACTCCGTTCATATATAAATTTAATAATTAATCATATAATCACTGCCTATCCAAATAAATCTTGCTTAGCAGTAAAGGATCTAATCCTGCGGTATATTCATAAATATTATCAGCAGAAATACCCATGGTCATAAGTTGCTCCTTTATTTCCTGGCGGTGAGCCTTGTTAGCAATTAAATATGTTCCTTGAGGAAAATCTAAAAGAGCCTGGGTCGGAGAAATTATAGGCTTTCCTTGCAAATCCTTGCCCCATAGATTAGAATTGTTATCACAGTGTGCTTCAATTTTATCTATTCCATTCAAATCAAGTAAGGCTGGAACAAATTCACCTAATTGACCACAACCAAAGACAACAATTCCCTTGGCAGAAGACAAATTATTCAATAGAGCAGTAAGCTCCCTAGACCTTTCTATTTCAGCTGCTTTGTAATGATCATATAGAGATTTAGGGTTTTGTATCATTAGGTCAAATTCCCATCTTTCTTGATCCGTTAAAATTTCAGTTACCATTTCATTTCTACTAATTGCTTCTTTTAATTTGTTAGAAATGGCTTGTAAATCTGATGTTGCAGAATCCCAAAGACTACCTGAGATAGCCATTAATCTAATTCTGTGATTTGTTTGGCGAAACAATTTGCAATAGCTTAAAATATGCCATTCTTCCCCTTGATTTTGAAGAAGAGAATCTACATATTTATATTCTTCTACTAGGAAACGAAAAGCCTTGGGATTATAGCCAGAAGCAGATGGATTGTCCTGACGATAATAATAGAATATTTTATCGGTATAAATAGCCTTCTTGGCTTTACAAAAGGTCTGAATCAAAAATCCAATATCTTGATATGCAGCACCAGGAGTTTCATTCAATAGTATAGATTTAATAAAGTCTTTTTTATATATACCAGACCACAAGTAATAGTCCTTAAGAATAAGTTTTGCTGTTAAGCTTAGATTAACTGTAACCAAACCATTATGCTCTTCAAATTCCTTTTCAGTAAAAACCTCAATTTTCCTGGAGTAGATCCTATCTCCACTTAAGCCTAAAAATCTTACTGCACTTCCCTTAACATAATCTGCCTTTGACTCAAGAGCAAGGCTATATAAGTTTTCATACATATTTAAGTCTATATAATCATCAGTTTCCACAATTCCAATATAGTCACCTT
>JAAZMM010000059.1 GCA_012798805.1 Bacteroidales bacterium | reverse complement strand
GGGTGGATGAGGTATTTACCGATTGCGATCTTTTAATAGATAGGGCTCTCGAAGCGAGTGCTGCGCGTGAAGCGGTTTCCCTTGCATATCAGGGCAATATTGTGGATCTTTGGGAGCGTCTTGCCGAGAGGGAGATAGAGGTAGATTTAGGTAGCGATCAGACCTCGCTTCACAATCCTTTTGCAGGCGGCTATTATCCGGCCGGCCTCTCCTTTGAGGAGTCCAAAAGGATGATGGCTCAGGAGCCGGAGCGCTTCAAAGAGGAGGTATATAAGAGTCTCCGCAGACAAGTGGATGCAATCAATCGTCTTACTGCACGTGGGATGTACTTCTTTGACTACGGTAATGCTTTCCTTCTGGAGGCCTCGAGGGCAGGTGCCGACATACTTGCAGCTGATGGCAAGTTCCGTTATCCATCTTATGTTCAGGATATTATGGGGCCGCTCTTCTTCGACTACGGATTTGGTCCCTACCGTTGGGTCTGTACCTCATCCCGTGCTGAGGATCTGGCGGTTACCGACGCTCTCGCCATTGAGGTACAGGAAGAGATTTTGCGTACGGCTCCCGTTGAGATACAGCCTCAGCTTAAGGACAACATTCACTGGATAAAGGAGGCAGCTGCAAATAATCTTGTTGTGGGTTCTCAGGCACGTATTCTCTATGCGGATGCAGAAGGACGTATAAAAATTGCTCTTGCCATGAATAAGGCAATTCGTGAGGGAAGGGTAAGTGCTCCCATTGTACTTGGACGAGATCATCACGATGTCTCGGGTACCGATTCCCCATTCAGAGAGACCTCCAACATCTATGATGGTTCTGCATTTACGGCAGATATGGCCGTGCATAACGTTATAGGTGATTCCTTCCGCGGTGCTACCTGGGTTTCAATTCACAATGGTGGCGGAGTAGGTTGGGGAGAGGTAATAAATGGTGGATTTGGAATGGTTATAGATGGTAGCGAGGAGTCGGACCGCAGGATCAGGCAGATGCTTCACTGGGATGTCAATAACGGCATTGCGCGTCGTAGCTGGGCCCGTAACGAAGGTGCTATTTTCGCTATTAAGCGTGAAATGGAGCGCACCCCTCTGCTTAAGGTTACTCTACCCAATATCGCGGATGATGATTTGGTAGAGAGCTGTTTTTAATACTGTTTATGAAAATAATTGACTCGTTCATCGATTGGCTTGGAGTACAGAAAAGGTATTCCCCGCGCACATTGGTGCTTTACCGAGGTGCGGTGGATGAGTTTTATGCCCATATCTTTCCCGAAGGAGAAATAGAGGCAGGAGAGGAAACGAGTGTTCTCACTCCGCTCAATATTCGCGGTTTCATTGCTTCAGGACTTGAGAGCGGGCTTTCTGCCCGTACAATGAATCTCAAGCTGGCAGCTCTGAGCAGTTATTGTTCCTATTTGATGAAACAGGGATTGATCCCATCAAATCCCGTTAAAAAGGTATTCCGCCCCAGGGAAGAGAAAAAACTCCCGGAGTTCTATACCGAAAAAGCAATGGGCAATTATTTTCAATCATTGACTGAAGAGAGAGAGGGGCAGGAAGGGGAGGAGTCTTTTCAGGTTTTACGTAACAGGACGATTCTTTTATTGCTTTATGCCAGCGGGATGCGTCGTGCAGAACTTTGTCGTCTGAAAATCACTGACTTCAACCCTGAGAGGTCGGTAATCAGGGTGTTGGGCAAAGGAGATAAGTTGAGAGAAATTCCTATTCCGGATGCCATATGTCAGGAATTATTGTTATATTTGAAAAGAATAAACAGGGAGTTTCCCGGAAATACTGAAGGGTACTTTTTTTTGACGGATAAAGGGGCTCCGCTTTACCCCGCTTTTGTCAATAACGTGGTTAAAAAGGAGCTTGAGAAGGTTGAGGGATTTACAGGGCGAAAATCGCCCCATTTGCTTAGACATACACTTGCTACACACCTGCTCAACCGCGGTGCCGACCTCAATAGTATTAAAGAGATTCTGGGCCATTCTTCCCTTGCTGCGACGCAGATTTATACACATAATTCGTTTGAACAGCTAAAGAAAGCATACTTAACAGCTCATCCAAGAGCAAAAAACGGAGGTAAAAATGGAAATTAAAGTTCAATCAATCAAATTCGATGCAGACCAGAAGCTGCTTGATTTCATCGACAACAAGGTAGGTAAAATCGCCAAGTACTACGAAGATATCGTACGTACCGAAGTCAACCTCTCATTGCTTGCAGACCCAAAAAATAAAAACGTGAAGATTATCGTTTACATCCCGGGTACGGAGATTATTGTCAGTAAAAATGCCGACACATTCGAGGAAGCTATAGTTGACTGTGTGGGAGTACTAAAAGGTGCCCTCGTATCTGCAAAGGAGAGACGATTTAAGTAAGTTTTAGAAAAATAATAGTGCCAGCTCTTCAGGGCTGATGCCACAAAAGTATTCACCGGCTGCCACTTCATTGAGGCGGCCGGAAATTTTTTCAGGAGTATGTTCTACTCCAAGCATCAACTCACAGAATTCCTCCACAGGTCTGTTAAAAAAGAAGTCACCCCTGATTTCCAAAGCGGAAATCTTTCCGGAAGAGACATCAAAAGAGAGCTCCACGAGTCCAGCAGGGAACTTTTTAACCTTGTTGAGACCATATTTGGGCGAAGCGCCGAAATTCCATGAATCCCTGCGGTACCTGGACTTTGCAATCTCTTCAATTGCACGGAGATCCTCCTCACTCCAGCTGTAAGGTCTATATTCGCGTCCCACATAATCTGCCAGATATTCCATAAATTCAACCACATCCATCTTCCGTGTCAGATGTTCCGAAATATTGGTCACCCTCGAACGATGAGACTTCACCGCTTTGCCGTCAAATTTCTCAGGACGCTCTTTAAGTGCCTTTGCAAGGGAATGCATAGATAAACTGAAAAGCAGTGTGCCATGTTGCAAAACCCGATCCTTGTAAAAACACATCGCATTGCCGGAAAACTTTTTTCCATCGATCAACAGATCATTTCGTCCTTCCAGATAGGCATCTACGCCCAAAGATTGCAGAGCATCGAGAATGGGCCGGGTAAACTTGCGAAACATATCGTTACTATCCTGACCGGCAATCTTTGTATCGAAAAAGGAAAAATTGACATTACCCAGATCATGGAATACGGCACCACCTCCGGTCATTCTGCGTACCACGGGGACCTTATTGGCTGAGACCCATTCGGTATCAATCTCAGCATAGGCGTTTTGGTTGCGGCCAACTATGATGGAGTCAGAATTTCGCCAAAGGCGGAACACGGATTCATTAAAGTTTTCGAGGAGATATTCTTCAGCGGCCAGATTCCATTGCGGATCCGTGCCTGTGTCGTATATAAGTAGCATGTTTTAGTGAAATGAAAATATAGATGAGCCAGACGACATATGCAATCAGCATCCCAAGCAGTGCGCCCCCAACGATATCTGCCGGATAATGTTTTCCAACATAAATCCTGCTGTATGAAACCAGCGCGGCCCATGTAAAAATAATAAATGTATAAGGTCTTTTACGAATAAATAAAGAGGTGAGAGTAGCAAAGCAGAAGGTATTGCAGGCGTGACCTGAAACAAATCCATAAAGTCCGCCGTGTCGTTCGAGCAACCTGATACTATTGGCCAGCAGAGGCTCTTCGCATGGTCTCAGACGTGCTACACTCTCTTTTATAAATACGGAAATGTGTTCGCTGGCAAGGTATGCCAGAACAATGGTGATCACAGCAAAGAGTGCCACTTTCCATTTTTTGGTCCAGAAGAGATAGACCAGCACTGCCAGGTAGAGCGGTACCCATACCCATACTTTTGAGAGAAAAACCATAATTGGATCAAAGAAATCCGAATGCCACCCATTGAGCAGGGTGAATAATTCCATATCAAGGTTAATTAATTTCTTCATCGGAATTTAGAGTTTTCCAGAGTATATCTTTTAATTGAGGAATACCTTCACCGGTGAGTGAAGAGATGAAAATGTGAGGGATTTGTTTGGGAAGATGCTCTTTGATTTCCTTTTTGAGTTCATCATCGAGCATATCGGATTTGGTGACTGCCAATAGCCGCTCCTTATCCAGCAATTCGGGATTATACTGTTTGAGCTCATTGAGCAATATTTCATATTCTGTAGCTATATCTTTGCTATCGGAAGGTATCATAAAGAGCAACATGGAGTTGCGCTCGATATGCCTGAGAAATCTCAGTCCTAGTCCTCTACCCTCATGAGCCCCCTCTATGATACCCGGAATGTCTGCCATTACAAAGGATTTGTCATCGTAGTAATTGACAATGCCGAGATTGGGTTCGAGAGTGGTAAATGGATAGTCTGCTATTTTCGGTTTTGCTGCCGACACTACGGAGAGGAGAGTGGATTTGCCGGCATTGGGAAATCCCACCAATCCTACGTCGGCCAATATTTTCAACTCGAGGACAAACCATCCTTCAATTCCTTCTTCGCCGGGCTGGGCATAACGGGGGGTCTGATTGGTCGGGCTTTTAAAATTATTGTTGCCCAATCCTCCACGACCGCCCTTTGCAAGAATTATCTCCTGACCGTCATCAACTATTTCGAAGAGAAACTCACCGGTTTCACCATCCTTAGCAACTGTACCCAAGGGTACTTTCAGTATAATGTCCTTGCCATCGGCTCCCGTGCGTAGTTGTCCGCTGCCATCTCCGCCGTTTTCGGCTTTAATATGTTTACGGTATTTGAGGTGAATCAAAGTCCAAAGCTGTTTGTCTCCCTTCAATATTATATGGCCGCCCCGTCCTCCATCTCCTCCGTCCGGTCCACCTTTGGCGACAAATTTCTCCCTTCGCAGGTGTGTTGAGCCTTTGCCTCCATGACCGGACTTGCAAAAAATCCGTACGTAGTCTATGAAATTAGAATTTTGATTTCTCATATTCTATTATGATAGCCTGTCGATAAGGAGAGAAATTTTGGCAAAAATTGCTTCTATTGTGCCCTCTCCGTCAATTTCATGATACTTACCCTGTCTCTTATAATAATCGATCAGAGGTTCGGTCTTGGCGTGATAGGTGCTGATACGATTTTGTATTACATCCTCTCTCATATCATCTTTGCGATCCTCAATCAGGGCGCGATGATGAATTCTATCTATCACTGTGGCATCACTGATGATGATTGAGATTACACCATTTACGAACATCCCGAGTCCTTCGAGGTGAGCATCGAAAGCAAATGCCTGTGTGGTTGTACGGGGAAAACCGTCCAAAATGAAGCCGGATACATCCGGGTAACGCTCTATCTCACTCTTGACCATCCCAAGAACTATCTCATCCGGGACAAAATTGCCGTCGTCGATAAGGACCTTTGCCTTTCGGCCAAGTTCGGTTCCTGCCTTTATTTCGGCACGGAGAAGGTCTCCGGTAGAAAGGTGCTTAAAATTGTATTTTTCAACCATGAGCTTGGCTTGGGTGCCTTTTCCGGCGCCTGGAGGACCAAAGATTATAAAATGTTTCATGATATATGCTGTATATTTGTTATTATGATGTTTTGTCAAGGATGTAGATGTCTTTGCAGTTGCGACCCAGTTGGTTGTAGTCCAGACCAAATCCTACGAGGAAACGGTTGTCAACCTCCATTGCTACATAGTCGAGGGTTAGAGATTTGTCGTAAACCTCAGGCTTTAGCAGGAGTGTGCATATCTTAATATTATTTGCTCCGGCTATGGTGAGTGTTTTATGAATATCACAAATGGTAGTGCCGGTATCGACGATATCCTCTACAATGATCAGGTCCCTGCCTCTGACATCGGCTGTAAGTCCCAGTACTGTCTTGGCTTGACCGGAGGAAATGGTACCTTCATAAGAGGCTACACGAATGCTGGTAATCTCACAAGGGAATGTAATCCTTTTCATTAGCTCACCGGTAAACATTATCGACCCGTTTAGAACGCAGAGCAGGATGGGTGGTCGTTTGCAGCCCCGAAAATCGTTGTTCATTTTCTCGGCCACTACGTCAATGGCTTTGGAAATCTCTTCGTAGCGGATGTAGGGTACAAAATATTTGTCGTGAAGTTTGATTCTTTCCATCTATGAGATAATTATTTTGACGGCGCAAATTTAATCATTATTTTTGGGACAATATATAAAAAAAGAGAATATGAAACCGCTTGTTAGTATTATAATGGGGAGTACTTCCGATATGCCTGTGATGAAACAGGCTGCTGAGTTTCTTGATATGATGGAGATTCCTTTCGAAATAAATGCCCTTTCGGCCCACAGAGTGCCGCATAGGGTCATGGAGTTTGCTGAGGGAGCTGCCGGACGTGGCGTCAAGGTGATTATAGCAGGTGCCGGTGGTGCAGCTCATCTGCCGGGCGTTATTGCTGCCTATACTCCTCTGCCGGTTATTGGTGTACCCATAAAGTCCTCCAATTCCATCGATGGATGGGATTCCCTTCTCTCCATACTTCAGATGCCTTCCGGTATTCCTGTGGCTACGGTTGCCCTGGATGGAGCTAAGAATGCAGCTATCCTCGCTGCCCAGATGCTGGCACTTTCCGATGATGCAATTATGACGAAAGTGAAGAATTTTAAGGCAGATCTGGCCTCCAGGATAGCAAAAGCCAATGAGGAATTGGCTGAAATTAAGTATAAGTATAAGACAAATTGATAATGCACGTTTATTTTTCATAGTTTTTAATTTTCAGGATATGAGGCGAGAGATTGTGGGGTTGGAAAAGCCTTTGATTGCCATCGCCATAGCGGTGGCAATCTTTTTTTGCATATCATCAGAATGTATGGCACAACATCAGTTGCCGGATCGACTGATTTCGATAATTGAGGATATTGCTTCTACAGGCGGGGAGGAGGCTGCTCTTGAATTACAACTCAGGTATGAGGAGTTGCTTAGCTCACCACTTGAGATAAATATGCTTACCAGACGGCAGCTGGAAGAGTGTGGATTGCTGACTCAGTTCCAGATAGAGAGCATTCTGGATTACCGGAAAGAGTATGGTGATATTCTTTCACTTTCAGAACTTTCTCTGGTAGATGGATTTGGACCGGAGGCTATGGAATTGGTAAGACATTTCTTCAGATTTAGCTCATTTAAAGATATTGCATCACCCTTTGTAGAGGAGAGTTTCAGGCATCGTTTTTCGGCCAAAGCCCGAAAAAAAATAAAATCGGAGGGCATTTCCATCAGCTCAAAATATAAAATTGAATATGGGAGACGCATCAGTGCAGGAGTAACTTTTGATAGTGATGCGGGAGAAAAACTCACTAAGTATTATCTTCCCGACTTTACCTCCTTCCATCTGGCGTGGGCTCCTCGTGAAGCTCCC
>JAAZMM010000058.1 GCA_012798805.1 Bacteroidales bacterium | reverse complement strand
TCAGACTCTATGAATTGCCCGACAACAAGATGGCCGCTCTGTGCAGCAAGACATAGCAACAGAGAGGCAAGCGATGCCAGCAATATTCTTCCTATCCATTTCATCTGTGCAAATATAGAAATAAAGATTCACTTACAAGAGCAGAAGCTGAAATCAATTCATTTGCTCTTAAGCCTATTCAACACCTTTCTAAAATATATTTCTATCTTTGTACTATAGGTGAGACTTCCTATCGCTCTTTCGGGAGAGGAAAGTCCGGACAGCACAGAGCACTCTCCTGTGGAAAGCACAGACAGATGAAAGTTTGTGGAGCGCGTAACAGAAAACAACCGCCCATAAGGGTAAGGGTGAAAATGTGAGGTAAGAGCTCACAACCGTCTATGGTGACATCGTCGGGGTACGCACCGGGAGGCTGCAAGACCAAATATACCGGCAATTAAGGGTTGCTCGTCCGCTGCCGGGGGGTAGGTCGCGTCAGATAAATGATAGGAGCCTTTTAAGGCACAGAATCCGGCTTATGTCTCACCTTTTTAGATAATTATATTGCAATGAGATATTTACTTTCACTTTTGGTGCTTCTCTGCACCCTCACAACCTCCTGCAGCCAGCCGCAGGTGAGATTTACTCCCGAAGAGAAAGCCTCCTTTGAGAGACTCCTCGAGCAAATGCTGCCCCAGAGAGAGCTCCCAATGGATCAGCTGGTAGTTCAAACCGCACTCCTGAAACTCGGTACTCCCTATGTTGCCGGTACTCTCGAACAGGACCCCGAGATGCTGACAGTCTATATGGATAAGACCGACTGTATCCTTTTTGTGGAGATGTGTCTTGCATTTTCACTCACCCTCAAGGAAGAGAATCCTGACTTTGAGTCCTATTGCGACAATCTGCGACAACTCCGCTATCGGGATGGAGTTGCAGAAGATTACTCATCACGCCTCCTCTACACTTCGGAATGGATCAGGCAGGCCTCGGATAGGGGTCTTATGGAGGAGATTACTGCTGAGATCGGGGGCATTGCCTGGCCACAGGAATTCTCATTTATGACCACCCACACCGACTCCTACCGCCAACTCAAGGAAGATCCCTCTCTTGTGGAGAAAATCCGCAGCGCGGAGAAATATCTAAATAGCTTTGAATACTACTACATCCCCAAGGCGGATATAGCCAGCTGCGAGCATCTGATACGAAACGGTGATATCATCTGCTTCAACAGCACTACCAAGGGGCTCGATATCGCACACGTGGGCTATGCATATTGGCAGGAGGGCCGGTTGACCTTTATCCATGCCTCTTCGGTTGAAATGGAGGTTGTCATCAACAAAAAGCCGCTGACAGAGTATATCAGCGGCATAAAAAGCAATAATGGCATCAGAGTAATAAGGCTTAAATAAGCCATACACTCACAGTAATATTACTACAAACTATCTCCAAAATCCTTCCTGAACTTCTCTACAAGTCTTGAAGGCCAGTCAGAAGTTGGCTCCAGTTCTCCCATAAAGAACCTCAACACAGAAGGTTCATAAGTAAACCTCAAGCCGCCGATAAGATGCCTGTTCTCATAGAGCCAGGTGAGGCGATCGAGCGCATAGATTGTCTGCGAAAGTGTGAACACTCTACGGGGGAATGCAAGTCGCAACAACTCCACATCTGCGGGAATCTCATTGCCATGCTCATCCCTGACGCTGGATGCCGTACCGCGCTCCATGCCTCTGACACCTGATGCAATATAAAATGCCGCTGAAAGTGCACCTGCGGGATATTCGTGCTGAGGAATATGCTCACAGAATTTGCCTGCATTGACATGTGCCCCGAGCACACCCGCCGGCGTAACCATAGGAATTCCTGCCTTTACCGCATTATCCACGAAGTATTTGATAAAACTGACGCTTTGACTGATCATAGTCTCATCAACGGTCTCATAGATACCCACAGCCATTGCCTCAATCTCCCTGATGGACATTCCACCATAGGTAAGGAATCCCTCAAAAAGGGGAATAAGCGGTTCCATAGTCATATAAAGCTCCCTTACATTGGTGCAGATACCACCTCCGCGTGATGAGGTGAGTTTTCTTGCAGAAAAATAGACAAGGTCTGCAAGCCCCGTTATCATCTTGACTATATCGGCCATTGAGTTTTCTTTCCATTTATCTTCGCGCTGCTTCACCAAATAAGCATTTTCTCCCAAAAGGCTGGCGTCAAGTACAAGCAGTATATTGTATTGGTCAGCCACTTTGCGCACATCCATCATATTTCTGATAGAAAAGGGTTGTCCACCGATAAGGTTGGTAGAGGCCTCCATGCGAATGAATGCAATGTTCTCAGCTCCATTCTCTTCAATGGCTGCAACCAGTTTATTTATATCTATATTGCCCTTGAAAGGATTTGTGGACTCGAGTTCGAGTGCTTCGTCGTGGAGGAGTTCTATTACCCGCCCACCCACCTCGGTAATATGTGCAAGCGTAGTGGTGAAATGATAGTTGGTTAGCACGATCTGACCCGGCTTGATGAATGCCCTCGCTATGATATTTTCGCAAGCTCGCCCCTGGTGCGCCGGAAGGAGGTATTTCTTACCCAGCACTTCCTGTACTCCTTTGTGCAGACGCTCGAATGACTGTGAGCCGGCATAAGCATCATCAGCTCTCATCATAGCTGCCAGCTGGTTGTCGCTCATCGCATTGGTGCCGCTGTCGGTGAGCATATCGAGGAAAACATCCTTTGTGGTGAGTTTAAAAGTGTTGTAGCCCGCTTCCTTGATGGCGTCACGACGGCGCTCTATGGGTACAAGATGGAGTTTTTGTACAATTCTTACTTTGTGAAGTTCCAGAGGGATCTCCTGGCCGGAGAAAAATTTAATGTTTGCCATAATTGTAATTATTTGTGTGTTTGTTTATTGTTTGTTAAAATTTTTCAAAAAAAAACCCGCTCCAAAAGGACCGGGACATCAAACAGAAATGCTAATACAAAAAGGGTACTATCCCCGGTCGGTGGAACGGCGGTAATAGTAGTAGTAATAGTTGTTTGTAAATATTCTGTTCATCTCAAATATGCACTCTTCAATGGTGCTACCTGCAAAGGTAAGTAAAATAAAATGAAGTTGTACCCCTAAAAAGCTTTTTCTTTAATATTATTTGTATTTTTGCTGCCACATTTGCCTTTTTAGCTCAGTTGGTAGAGCGGCTCATTCGTAATGAGCAGGTCGCGGGTTCGAGTCCCGTGAAAGGCTCCAACATTCATCTCTGAGATTGATTATGAGAAGCAAATTTCAAAGAAACTTTTGGGTAGTCATTGTAATGGAGTTCTTCGAAAGAGGTGCTTATTACGGTGTATTATCGGTTTTATCGGTTTATTTGGTTGCAGGCGCCATGGATGGCGGCCTCGGTTTTTCGAGGATGCAGGCAGGTACTATTTTGGGTACTATCCAGCCTCTGCTTTATTTTCTTCCGATAATTGCCGGTGGAATTGCTGACCGCTACGGCTACCGAAAAATCCTATTTTTCGCCTTTGCGTGTATGATTGTAGGTTATGCGCTGACAGGAGTATTTACTAATTATGCTCTCGTATTTGCCTCGCTTATCATCATGGCGATAGGTGCAGGCTTTTTCAAACCGGTTATCAGCGGCACAATAGCCAAATCGACTGATGAGACCAATTCCACCCTCGGATTCGGAATATTCTACTGGTCCATCAATCTGGGCGCATTCCTCTTCCCATTGTTTCTGGTTCCCAACCTAAAAGCTTTGGGGTATGAGTACATTTTCTACATGGCTGCGGTTGTGGGATTGATACTTCTGCTTATCAATACCTTTTTCTATAAAGAACCCATCTCTCTTAATGATCCGGAGACTCCTCAAAAGAGTGTTGGCGAGACGCTTCTCGGCATCCTTACGGTACTTAAAGACTTCAAGTTCATCATCTTTATCCTCCTCTATTCGGGATTCTGGATTCTCTATTTCCAGATGTATGGTACGGTATTATGGTATCTAAGGGATCATATGGATATGACCCCGGTCAATAATGCGGTCAATTCATTCCTCGGACTTTTCGTTGACAACCCATCGTGGGTGTTCGATACGGAGCATGTGACTGTAGTCAATGCAGGTGTCATCATTTGCCTTCAGCTCCTGGTTTCAAAGATTGTAGCCAGGACCCGTCCCCTTCCTACCATGATTACCGGTCTGGCATTGGGTACGCTGGGTATGCTTATTTTGAGTATCTCTGCAAAGCCTTGGGTGTTTATCATCGGAATTATGGTCTTTACTATCGGAGAAATGACCACTCATCCCAAGTTCCTCTCCTACATAGGTATGATATCCCCTCCCGACAAGAAGGCTCTCTATATGGGTTATTCCTTCCTATATGGAGTAATAGGTAGTGCCATCGGTTCTTTCCTCGGCTCTGCTCTCTATGTAAAGTTTGTGGATGAAATGGGCCGTCCCGGCCAATTATGGGCTCTTCTCTCCATTATCGGAGTTGTCAGCATCATAGGCCTGTTGATTTACAACCGAGTTGTGGTCAAATCGAAGGCAACGGCATAAGAAGAAACAATAACATAAAAACAATCCCCTCAAAATCAAACGATTAAGAGGGGATTTTTGTGCGGGCGAAGGGACTCGAACCCCCACGCCTTTCGGCACTAGATCCTAAGTCTAGCTTGGCTACCAGTTACAACACGCCCGCAGTTTTGATAAGGACTGCAAAAGTAGTCAATTTTTTATTAAGACAAAAAAAAGATCTGGTTTACGGCCTTATTGTGAACGGAGCCTGAGCATGGTCCACCTGTCACG
>JAAZMM010000057.1 GCA_012798805.1 Bacteroidales bacterium | reverse complement strand
CCCGTGGAGAGCTTATAGGGCTGGCATTTGACGGCAACAAGGAGTCACTTGCAGGTGATACTTATTTTGATCCTGTGATGAACAAATGTATATGCGTCGATATACGTTATGTGCTCTGGATTCTCGATAAATATGCCGGTATGCAGTATCTTGTGGCGGAAATGCTGGGAGAGTAGGTCTTATTCTACAAAGCCTATGGTAGCTACGCTTACCCTGAAATATCGCATCAGAGGTGTAGCGCAAGCCGCAAGAGTTGAGCCGGATGTCAGCACATCATCCACCAACAAGATATGATTTATGCCTTTCGAGAGAAGCCTTAGTGCCATTTTTTTCTCTACCTGAAAGGCATTTTTCACATTTTCCGATTTTTCTTTTCCGCTTAGGCGGGTCTGCGTTGAGGTCATCTTTATGCGTTTCACGAGAGATTTGATGACGGGAAGTTCTTTGTTCCCGGGCTGTGATGCAAATCCTTTGGCAAGGCCTTGCGAAATGATTTCAGCCTGATTGAAACTGCGTTTCCATTGCCTTCTCCAGTGAAGCGGGACCGGTACGATGGCATCAATATCGTTGAAACGCCCCCCTTGTGCCATTTTTTCGCCCAGATCTCTTCCGGCAGCCCTTCCAAGCGGGATATTGCAACCATATTTGAGCTTATGGAGAATGTGGCTATAGTCGCTGGAGTAGCGATAGAAAAAAAGGGAGGCAGCTTGTTCAATGCCTGCTTTTGCCCACATCCGTTCTTCGGCCGGATTTTCCGGCCAGCTCCAAAACCAGGTGTAAGGAATGTCGGTACGACAATTGTCGCAAATGCTCCTCTCCTCACAGGCAAGAATAGTTTGACAAACTGCACATTTACGGGGTAAAAAGAGGTCCCCCAGCGCTTTAAAAGAGTATCTCGTCCCACTGACAATCTCATTCCAACAGCTCATACCGATACATATTTGATACAAACCTACAAAAAAACATTAATTTTGCGCCATGCCGGACAAAAGAATAACCGAGTTTATCAATGAACATCATGTGATGTCGCTTGCATGTGCAGCAAATGGGGATTTGTGGTGTGCAAGTTGCTTTTATGTTTTTTTGGAAGAGGAAATGAGTTTTATCATTACTTCCGAGGAGCATACACGTCATGCGCAGCTTTTTATGGCAAATCCTGTCGTGACGGGCTCCATCGCGCTTGAAACGGAAACGGTCGGAAAAATCCGCGGTCTGCAATTTCGGGCAGTTGTGGAAAAATGTGACGGATCGTTATTTGACAAATACAGACTGGCCTATCTTAAACGCTTTCCCTATGCAATCCTGAAAGGTGGCGAGGTATGGCGTCTTATCTTGACCGAAATGAAATTTACCGACAATCGTCTCGGCTTCGGTAAGAAGCTTCACTGGAAATCCGACAAAAAGTATTAACTTTGTAAGTCATGCTTGATTTTGTTTCCATATCATTGGTGGATATTCTCGACATTATTCTTGTCGGTCTGTTGATCTTTCAGATTATCAGGCTGATACGCGGGACAGCCGCAATGAGTATTTTTTCGGGAATACTCCTGCTCTATGTGATATGGTTGGTGGTTTCCGCCTTCAATATGAAGTTGCTCTCCGCGCTTATGGGACAGGTTCTCGGTGTGGGAGTGATTGCATTGATTGTCATTTTTCAGCCTGAAATACGTCGTTTTCTACTTCATTTGGGCTCCAAATATGCCTCGGCAAACAGGGGAAGCTTTTTCCGTCGCTTTTTCAAGAGCAGCGGTGGGGTCAACGTAGTAAGTCCCGAGCTTCTCGAAGAGTTGACGGAGGCTTGCAGGATCATGTCAAAAGACCATACGGGGGCTCTTATAGTACTTAAACACAAAACCTCGCTGGCAGCCATTATCGAGACCGGCGATGTGGTTGATGCAAGAGTCAGCCGCAGGATGCTTCTCAATATATTTTTCAAGAATTCACCCCTGCATGATGGTGCTCTTGTTATCGCCAACGAGAGGATCCATGCGGTCAGATGTACCCTTCCGGTATCTGCAAATCCCAATATCCCTGCGCAATATGGTTTACGTCACAGGGCTGCCGTCGGAATTTCCGAGCAGAGTGATGCCAGCGCCATTGTGGTTTCCGAAGAGACCGGCAATATTTCCTTTGTAACAAATGGGGTACTCAAACCAATGAATAGCATTACCGAGCTTAGGACAGCCATTGAAAACTCATATAAATAGGGATTGAAGGGATGATACTGGAGCAAAAAATAGGCTTTGACAGGATTAGAAAAGCGATTGTTGAGCGTTGCTCCACCCAATATGCTATTGACAAAGTATGGGATGAGGTTATTTCCCGCGATGCGGAGGAGATCAATTTGCGTCTTCAGCTCACCGATGAGATGCGCCTGATCTCAATGTTTGAGGATTCATTTCCCTCTATGGGATTTATCGACACAAAACCCTTTCTGATCCCCCTAAATGTACCTTCCACATATATCGATTTGGTTTCCCTGAGTAAACTCAGGATCTCTCTCGACACTTTGCGAAAGCTTCTTTCATTTTTCAAGGCCTGTAAGGATGACCTCTATCCCAATTTACGGAAGCTTTCCGAGAAAGTCACCTATTATCCCGAAGTGGCCCGCAGGATAGATACGTTGATCGATAAGAATGGAGAGATACGCGATAATGCTTCCGAAGAACTGCACGCTATTCGCCGTTCACTCAAAGAGAAGGAGGGTGCAATCTCCAAACGCATCTCGCAATTGCTCAAGAAGGCGCAGTCCGAAGGGATAGTGGATGAGGATGCTTCAGTTTCGGTCAGGGATGGCAAAGTCCTGATACCTGTGCCTGCGGCAAATAAAAAGCGTATTGCCGGCTTTGTCTATGATGAGTCCTCGACCGGCAAGACCGCCTTTGTGGAGCCGATGGAGGTGGTGGAGCTCAACAATCAGGTGCGCCAATTGAAGTTTGATGAGCAGCGTGAGATATTGAAGATACTTGTGGAGTTTACCGACTTCCTGCGTCCCTATCTGGAGGATTTGATAGTGGCATCGGACTATATCGGAGAGATAGATTTTATTCGCGCAAAGGCTAATGTGGCCCTCGATATGATAGCCGGTATGCCGATTATATCGCAGACGGGAGAGCTGGCATTGAGAAAAGCACGCCATCCCCTGCTGGAGAGGGCTTTGCGAAAGGAGAACAAAGAGATAGTGCCGCTTACCCTTACCCTGACGCGGGAGAAGCACATCCTGCTCATTTCCGGCCCCAATGCTGGTGGTAAGTCCGTCTGTCTGAAGACAGTAGGACTGTTGCAGTATATGTTTCAATGGGGTATGCTGATCCCAACCTCCGAGATTTCGGAGATGGTGATATTTGATAATATTTTCATAGATATTGGAGATGATCAATCCCTGGACAATGATCTGAGTACTTACAGTTCACATCTTGTCAATGTTCGAAACATACTTAAGAATGCTACCGATCAATCGCTGGTATTGATAGATGAGTTTGGCAGCGGTACCGAGCCTACTGCAGGAGGCGCCATAGCTGAGGCTGTGCTGGCCCGTCTCGAAGAGATCGGGGTTTACGGAGTGATTACTACCCACTACACCAATCTGAAGCTTTATGCCAACAATAGTTCGGGTGTGACCAACGGTGCCATGCTTTTTGATACGGCGGCCATCACTCCACTCTTTAAGCTGGAGCAGGGACTACCGGGCAGCTCCTTTGCTTTTGAGCTGGCCCGCAATATAGGACTTCCGGAGCCTATAGTCAAGGATGCGGAAGAGCGTGCGGGCAGCGAATTTGTTGGCATTGAGCGTAATCTTCGCAAGATAGCGCGAAGCAAACGGGTTCTCGACGAGAAACTTGCCCGTATAAAGAGCACCGACAAGACCCTCGAGAGTCTCACCGACAAATATCATAAAGAGCTTGGCGATATCAAGCAGCTCCGCAAGGAAATAATCGACGAAGCAAGAGCAGAGGCACGGGAAATAGTTGCACGGAGCAATCGGAAGGTGGAGCAGACCATTAGAGAAATCAAAGAAGCGCAGGCTGAAAAGGAGAAAACGCGTGCCATCCGTAAAGAGCTCGAGCAATTCCGTCAGGAGATGGAAAATGAGCCCGAGAGTGAAATGGAACAGCGTATTACCCGTAAGATGGAGCAGATAGTGGCGCGGAAGGAGCGTGAAAAGGAGCGTAAGGAGAGAAGAAAGAGTGAAGCACAGCGCCAGGCCGAGGCCAAAGCGCGTGCTGCTGCATCGAAAGAGCGGATCGCTGCCGACAGGCCATTGCAGGTGGGCGATAAAGTGAGGATCAAGGGTTCCGAAATTGTGGGAGAGATCACTCAGATGTCAGATAAGACTATCGCTGTGGCGGTGGGCAACATCATCAGCAAGATGGCCCCCTCCAAGATAGAGCGCATTTCCAACCAGGAATACAAGGATAGTACCCGCTACAGTAAGCCCCAGTCAATTATTACCTCTTCTTCGATATCCGAGCGAAGACTCAACTTCAAGCCGAAAATCGACATTCGTGGCGAGCGTTTGGATAGTGCTCTGGATATAGTTACCCGTTTTATAGATGATGCGCTGATGGTGGGTATTTCAGAGGTCAAGATTCTCCACGGCAAGGGCAATGGAGTGCTCCGCGAAGAGATACGAAAGTACCTCAGGACCGTACCGGGAGTGGAGTCTCTTAGGGATGAGGCACTGCAATTGGGAGGCGCGGGCGTCACTGTCGTGACTTTGGATTAATTTTTTAGAATTATATAATTATGAGGAAAATAAAGATATTATTCGCGTTTGCCGCGATAATGGCACTCTTCGCATCCTGTGAAAACAGGGAAGAAAAAGTGACAACTGTCGCTGACGGCTTTTTGACATCCTACTATCAGATGGAGTATGACGATGCTGCCACCTATTGTACTGACGAATTTGCTGAAATACTTCTCCATGCGGTTGCTTCGAAACCTGAAATTCCCGAGGCTCTCGCAGAGCTTGTGGAGGCTGCTGCCAAAGCTACCACCTACACCATTATAGAGGTTGATACGGAGTCTGTGGAGAATCGGGCAAAAGTCCGGTTTGAGCTTCTTCCATATAAGGCGGAAGTGCCCATAACCAGAGAACTCTTCCTGATTAAGTCAGGTAAAGAGTGGAAGGTTTCAAACTTCAAATAAGGCTTTGCAGCGTTCGGTAGCATCGAGCTTTTCCCATCCGAAAAACTGTACTTTCTTCTTTACACTTTCGCCGTTACGGATTAGTTCTATTTCTTTTACAAATGGATCACGTCCAAAGTGGCCATAGGCCGCCGTGGCTGCATAAATGGGATTTTTAAGGCCAAATTTTTCAATTATAACTGCCGGGCGCAGGTCGAAACATTCGTTTATCAGAGCAGCAATCTCGCCATCGCTCTTGTTTACTTTGGAGGTGCCGTATGTGTTGACAAAGATGCTTACAGGCTTTGCTACACCTATGGCGTAGGAGATCTGAACCAGCATTTCATCTGCAACTCCTGCAGCAACCATGTTTTTCGCAATATACCTTGCAGCATATGCTGCGGAACGGTCCACCTTGCTGGGATCTTTTCCTGAGAAGGCACCGCCGCCATGCGCTCCTTTACCTCCGTAAGTATCCACAATAATCTTTCGGCCGGTCAGGCCGGTATCTCCATGAGGTCCTCCGATGACAAATTTGCCGGTAGGATTGACATGGAGTATGTAGTCCTCCTTGAAAAGGGCCCTGTTTTTCGGAGTGAGACGATCCAAAAGCCGGGGAATAAGAATAGTCCTGACATCCTCTCTGATTTTGTCCTGATCCACATCTTCGTCGTGCTGTGTGGAGAGTACTATGGTGTGAATCCTGCGGGGGAGATTGTTGTCGTCGTACTCAATGGTAAACTGGCTTTTTGCATCCGGACGCAGATATGGCATTGGAGAGGGGTTCTCCCTGCGGATTTTGGCAAGTTCCAGAAGAATAATATGAGAGAGAGTCAGAGGCAGAGGCATATACTCCTCCGTGTCTTTACAGGCGTAGCCAAACATCATCCCCTGATCTCCTGCGCCTTGTTCTTCCCGATTTACACCTTGTGCAATGTCGGGAGATTGTTCATGGATGGCTGATATTACAGCGCAGGAATCGGCATCAAAGCGATATTCGCTTTTGGTGTAGCCGATGCGTCTGATGGTTTGCCTGGCAATGGACTGAATGTCCACATAGGCCTTTGAGGTAACTTCGCCGCCAACAACGACGAGTCCTGTGCTTACAAATGTCTCGCAAGCAACTCTAGACTCCGGATCCCGGCGCAGAAAATCATCCAGGATGGAGTCGGAAATCTGGTCGGCAACCTTATCAGGATGCCCTTCAGATACTGATTCTGATGTAAATAAATATGCCATTTTGAGTAGGTCGTAAAATAAAAAAAGTCAAATCACGAAGGAACGTAGGATTTGACGACAGAGGCAATTTTAGCATTTTTTACAGTGGTTGCAAGCAGTCAAATCTCTCCACTTCCTTTTAAATTGATCACAAAATTAGAAATATTCTTTCAATCTGCAAAACTTTTCAACATTCAATTGTTGAAAAGTAACAGAAAAGTAATACAATATATTAAGGCAATTAGTGTAATTTAGTGTAACTTTGCATCGATAGAGACGAAATTATTTTCTTAACCAAATCATATTTATGAAACTAAAAATCAAGTTCATTTTGTCCGCATTTGTGGCACTGGCGTTTTCTGTGACCTCAATGGCACAGATTACTACCTCATCCCTCGGTGGACAGATTACAGAAACATCCGGTATTCCGGCTGTAGGCGTTGCCGTAGTGGCTACGCACCAGCCTTCCGGTACAGTTTATGGTGCGGTCACCAATGCCGAAGGTCGCTATGCGATCCAGGGTATGCGTGTTGGTGGTCCCTATTCAGTTGAAATCTCCTGCCTCGGCTTTCAGACTGTTACCTACACCGAAATTACCCTTCAGCTCGGTGAACAGTACGCTCTAAATGCCTCCATTCAAGAGAGTTCCGAACTTCTTGCAGAGGCATTGGTGATTGCTTCTCCCGCTTCAAAGTTCGCAACTGAGAAAACGGGTGCAGCTACCAATATATCCAGGCAACAGATGGAGAGTCTTCCTACTATCAGTCGCAGTATTACAGACATTGCAAAGCTCTCTCCTTACGGTGGTAACGGTATGAGCTTCGTAGGTTCTGACGGGCGTACAGCCAACTTTACTGTGGACGGTGCCAACTTCAATAACAACTTTGGTCTGAGCTCCAGCCTCCCCGGTGGTGGCAGCCCGATTTCAATTGATGCCATTGAAGAGGTGCAGGTTGTGATTTCACCCTATGATGTGCGCCAGACAAACTTTATCGGTGGTGGTCTGAATGCCATTACCAAATCGGGAACAAATACCTTCAAGGGTTCTGCCTATGCATACCATCGTAATGAGAATATGCGGGGTAATGCCATTGATGGCAAAGAGATTTCCGGTGCGCGCGAAAAAGACAGGACCACAACCTACGGTTTTACTCTTGGTGGCCCGATTGTAAAGAACAAACTCTTCTTCTTCGTTAACTACGAGTATCAGCAGAGCCCTACAATTGCAAACCGCTGGAGAGCATCGGTTGACGGCGTGGCAGATCCTGACAACTACATCTCACGTACTACTGAGGCTGACATGAAGAGGGTTTCGGATTTTTTGAAGACCAAATATGACTACGACACCGGTTCTTACACCAATTTCCCTGCCGACCAGTCCAATATGAAGATTCTTGCTCGTATAGACTGGAACATCAGCCAGAAACACAAACTTGCTTTGCGTTACAACTACACTCTCAACCAGAGATGGAATCCTACTAACGCATCTTCATCAGACTGCGGACAGCGTACCACTCAGGCGCGTTTCTCCCAGTACTCAATGGCTTTTGCCAACTCGATGTACTCCATGGACAACAAGGTGAACACATTCTCACTCGATCTTAACAGCCGTTTCACCGACAAT
>JAAZMM010000056.1 GCA_012798805.1 Bacteroidales bacterium | reverse complement strand
TCTCCCGCTTCAAGATAGGTCCAGTCAGGAATATTGGAGTGATAGTGTTCGTAAATTATATCACTGAAGCCGGCTACCGAGACTCCAAATCCAAAGGGGAAGGAGGCCTTGTTGCCATTTACCTCTCCGGGGAATGTCATCAGTCTCATTGTAGCATATCCGCCGTGGCTCATTCCGAATACACCAATTCTCTCAGCCGGAACTCCCAACTTCTCGGATATATATTTAGCACAACAGATGATATCAATAATCTCATTGCCACCCAAATCCCTGTCGTTGAGGGCTGCAAAATCTCTTCCGAATCCGCTCGTGCCTCTGGGGGAGGGGCTGAGTACGTACATACCGGCCGCATTGAATATCTGGTGTTCAATATCGTAAGTATTGCTTCCGCCATAGAATGACTGGATCATCACTATCTCTTCACCTTCGGGAAGGGGATTCTCAGGAGTCAATATATAGGCGTGCAGTTGACGTGTCTCTCCCGTTTTGGGGTCGATATCAAAGGTAGGAATAGTCACCCTTTCTGTGGTCGAGGCTATCATTTTATCCTTTTTCTCCTGAGGTAAATCGAGAACAATCCCCTCCAAAAGGTCTGCTCCGTCAAAAGCCACTTCCCATAATTGGAATGGTATATCAGTAGCTCCTACGCCAAGATAAGCTTTATTGTCAACGGTGGTCTTGATGCTGAATATAGTGGGATATTGTTCACTGGTTAAGACATTTCCGTTGAGTGGATCAATTATTGAGATTGTGGTCTGAGCAGGATTGTTTTCAATGGCAAACAGATATTTTTTACCCTCGAACTCGATCCAGTCAGCAATAAGGTCAGACTCGTTAGTGGTTATGCGAGTGGTCTTGCCGCTCTTTCTGTTGTAGGAATAGATATTGGGATATCCGCTTTGATCACTTGTGAAATAAGCGGTGTTTTCATCATACCAGGGGGAAAGCATATTCGTGCCATCCAGGCTGCCCTCTTTTGAGGGGTCTGTTATGACCTTAAGGGTACCTTTCTCCAGATCTATACAGGCAGCATTTGTATAGGTCCTGTCAGCCTCTTTGAGAACGGATAATATTACATTTTTCTCATCGGGGCTGAAGGAGATGTCAGTCCAGGTCATCCTGAAGTCCGGCTTGTCTGTATAGATCAGCTTGTCTTCGAGGGTTTGCAAGTCGATTATGCGGAGCTCATCCAGCCTGTCCTCATTTTGGGCAAGTCTTGCCACATAGGCAATCTTCGTCTTGTCTGCATTGAATGCCCATCCGTAAATATAGGGCACGTCGGTGAGTATTTCTATCTCTCCCGTCTCAATGTTTAGACGATAGAGATTGATTATTTCGTCATTTCTCTCATCGCCTATCCAGTAGAGCATACCATCTGTATCATTGTAGGCATGTCTCCAGAATGACTTTTTGGAGAAATCCTCGCTGCTGATAACTTTCCCCTGGTCAAGGTCGTTTGATACGGAGAGATCCAACATCAGCAGTTCACTTGTCTTGTCGCTTCTGAGATAAAAGAGTTTTGAAGCATCATCAGACATCTTTATGCCATACGGTGAATAGGGAAACTGAGTCAGAAATGATTTTACATCAACGTCTCTGCCGCGAAACTTAACTATTCCATCGTTATCTCCTGTTTGCTGACAGGAGATTGCGAGGAGTGCTGACAACAGCACTCCCAGCAATATAGTTGCAAATGATTTTTTCATGTTCTATTTTCTCCAGTATTCGTTCTGATCGTTGGCTGTGAGTGCCTTATTGTGCATCATCTCAACCTCGGGGATAGGAAGCATAAATCTGGGGCTGTCAGCCGGAAGGTCCAATTTTGCCCAGTGTTCGGGGTGGGTGCTCCTTTTCAGGGGCTGACGCAGACGTCTGATATCATGCAATCTGTGCCCCTCGCCATAGAGTTCTTTTCTTCTCTCCAGATAGATTTTTTCCAGGCTGCCCTCAGTAGGAGTGGCACCTCTCTTAACTTGAAGAGCATTGAGGACTGCTTTTGCATTGCCGCCCAGATGAGCTTCACATTCAGCTTTGATTAGATATGCCTCGGCAATTCTCGCCATAGGGAACTCGGCATCACCCATCATTGTTCTATGGCCGAATTTTGAGGTATAATAGCCATCTTCCTCATAGAAATAGAAGGGGAAACGCTTTCTGACATCGCTATCTTCAAAGGTGTCCACAAAGGCTTTGGTCCAACGCACTGTGCCGTAACCGTCCCACATATCCACCGCTTTGTCGGACATCATATCATCCACGTCAACCTTTCCACCATACTCATATCCTATATATTCTTCAGCGTGATAGTAGAACGAAGGTATGGAAGCGTAGATGTTACAGGTCGTAGGGGTGAAATTGTGATACCAGAGCCACTCGGAGTTGTGATCCTTAAAGCCTGCCTTCCACTCCTCTTTTGACATCAGATTGGAGCCGTCAAACAGATTTCCTGCAGCAATTTCTGCATATTTCTTTGCATTTGCGTAGTCATTCATATCCAGATATGCCCTTGCAAGAAGTAGTGCTGCCGCTTTGGGAGTGATGAAATCAGTCTGCTCGGGAGAGCATTTTTCGTTAGCATAGAGCAAATCTTTTATGATTTGGTTGTACACCTCTTTTACACTTGCACGTGGCAGGTGGTCGGAAGTAGCTACTGCAGGTTCGAGACGAAGTATGACACCCGGAGCGTCAGGATTGACATTGTAAGGCACGGCAAAGAGCCTTATAAGCCAAAGGTAGCAGTGACCTCTTACACCATGGGCTTTAGCAATCAGATCTTCCTTGCCGGGCTCATCGGGAAGTTCCGGTACGAAAGCGATAATGCAGTTGGCATGGTCGATGGCTTTGTAGAGGTTGGGCCAGATATAGTTGGAATAACCCGACCACCATGGGTTGGATGTAGGCTCCTGTGAATAGGAGTATGAAAACATATTCCAGTTGTATGTGGGTCTTCCGTAAGCTCCGGAAGTGACGGTAGCATCCTCACCCATTACATCGGACATGATGTAAGCAAGGGTGTGATTTGTGTAGGAACCGACATACCTGTGGGCAGCATTAAGTGCTGTTTTGGCTGCTGTAACAGATGAAAATATCTGTTCGTCGGAAACTGAGTTAGTGGGTAGTGGATTGAGGTAATCTTTAGAGCATGATGTGATTCCGACTATCGCGATTACCATCCAGATTATATATTTTTTCATTGTGATGTTCATTATTAGTGAATGATTTGAATGATAATTTAGAAAACGACATTGACACCAAATGTGAATGTTCTTGACAGAGGCATAGATATAGCAACGCGGCTATATCCTCCGATCCCGTAGATGTCGATATCATCATAGCCTTTCCAGTCATCTTTAAAGCAGGTAAAGATGTTGTCTATGTTGGCATAGATCTTTACATCTGAAAGGATACCTGTCTTTACCATCCATTTTTTCGGAAGGGTGTAGGAAATGTTGATATTCTTGAGTTTTAAATATGTCGCATCATAGAGGAATCTTGTCGATTCGGAGTTTGCCAAATTAGGATTGGAATTGATGTAGATCGGCACATTTGTATTGGTGTTGTTTGGAGTCCAGGCGTCAAGAGCATCCTTGTGGAGGTTCTTTCCGGCATTGGCACCGTCGTGCATCAGTTCTGCATAGATTCCGTCATATACCTTTCCGCCGAGATTATAGTAAAACATCAGCGAGAAACTGAAATTTTTCCAGCTGAGGGCAGTTGTCAGACCGCCATATGCCCAAGGGGTTGCTCTACCCTGAATCTCGTAGTCTGCTTGTGAAAACTCAGAAGTAGTGCCGCCCTCTTTCTTCCAAAGTGGATTACCGTTAGAGGGATCTACTCCCATCCAGGTCGGCATATAAAATTCGTATTGGCTATGCCCGACTTTCCATATCTTCTTTGTGTCGCTCATTACCACATCATCATTGCCGGCGAGGTCGAGAATCTCATCTCTGGAAGAGGAAATGTTGAAGTCGGCACTCCAAACCCAGTCTCCGGATCTGATTATATCACCGCCGAGTTCGAGTTCCACACCATAGTTCTTTACCTTCGCCAGGTTCATCATAATTGAAGAGATACCGTGAGAAGAGGGGAGAGGGAATTGGTAGAGCAGATCTTTTGAGGTCTTGTGGAAGAATTCCAACGTACCATAAAGTCTGTTGTCAAAAAAGCCGAAATCCACACCTACGTTAAACATAGCCTGTTTCTCCCATCCGAGGTTGGGGTTTGCAAACTGGGTGTGTCCAAAACCGGGGTAGGGGCCGTAGTTATAGTTGGCACCGGCTGCCCAGATACCAAGAGATTGATATCTTCCAAGACCGAGGTTATTTCCGGAAGTACCGTAACTTGAGCGGAGTTTCAGTGAACTTATCCAATCAATATCCTGCATGAAGGACTCCTGATCAATCCTCCAGGAACCACCCACGCTAAAGAAGTTACCCCATTTGTTGTCTGCACCGAATACTGAGGAGCCGTCACGTCTGAACGATCCTGAGATGAAATATTTGTTGTCATAACTATATTCTGCACGTGCAATGTATGATTTGAGGGTCTCTTCACTTGTCCATGAAGAGGGGGCAAGTGCACTTGTGGCAGCTGCCAGCTCTGTCATGAAGTCGAATGCAAAGTTGGTTCCCTGAGCAAGAGCGTATTCTCTTGTGCTATGCCAGAACTCATAACCTACCATCGCCTGAATGCTGTGCACATCGTTGAAGGTCCTGTTGAAGTTGAGAGTTGTGGTAGATGTGTACATTAGGTCGTGAGTCTGGTGTCTCTCGCTGCGTCCGCCGTATGCCGGCCCATTTCCGTGGAGTTTGTTCCAGAAGAGTATCTCGTAAATATTGATATAGTCAGGGGAGAATACTGTTCTCAGGGTAAGCCCCTCCATAAATTTGATTTCAGTATAGAGGGATGCCAGTAACCTGTAATTTTTGGTCTTGTGGATATCCAAAAGAGGGATGGCGAGAGGGTTGAAGTCCTTTGATACAGGGTTGAGCCAGTTAAATTGCTTTTCGCCTGCATCGTTAAGGATATAGTTGCCATTACGATCCGTCATATAGATAGGCACACCGCTGGGGAATGAGAGCGCATTATATAGGGGAGATGCACCCGCACCGCCTGCTACCTCCGTGTTCTGTAGTGAGAATGAATACATGGCATTCATACCTGCCTTGAGCCATGGTTTGATATTGGCATCAACATTTACCTTACCGGAATAGCGGGTATATCTTGCGGAAGGAGATGTTCCTTCCTGATCAAAAAAGCCTCCTGAGAAGAAATAGAGCACCTTCTCGTTTCCTCCGGAATAGCTGATGTTGTAGTCCTGTATCACACCCGGCTTGAGTACTTCTTTTTGCCAGTCTGTGTCAACGATAACCCTTGCGCCTGAAACCAGATTGCCGCTTGCATCATAAGGGTGGTCAACGCTGTAGGGGTTGAAAGTAATGAGTCCCTGGGTCTGAAGATTGGCCCATGTAGCCGCATCGGCAGCGGGATAACCGGCTTTCTGGCGAGTGTTGAAGTAGCTTGTGAATACGGTATTGTAAAATTCAGCAGTGTTCATCAACTCAAAATACTTCGGTACCATTGAGACACCAATCTGTGCATTGACATTTAGTCTGCCGGTGCCCTGAGAGCCGTTTTTAGTGGTAATGATGACTACACCGTTTGCAGCCCTCGAGCCATAAAGCGAAGCAGCTGCGGCATCCTTAAGAACTGTTACGGACTCAATGTCCTGGGGGTTTAGTGTAGAGAGGATGCTGGAGGTGGATGAGGTCCTGCCGGCCAAAACCGAGTAGTCGGCATTGGAAGTGGCGATACCGTCCACGACATAGAGTGGTTCGTTGGATGCGTTAAGTGATCCTGATCCTCTGATTCGGAATGATGCGGTAGCACCGGGCTGTCCCGAAGAGGTGGTAACCTGAAGACCTGCCACCTTACCCTGCATCGCCTTTTCAAACGATGAGGTCGGGTTCTGGAGAAGGGATTCCGATCTTACCATTGAGGCGGAACCGGAGTAGGAGGATTTCTTGGCGGTACCATAGGCAACGACAAGCACGTCCTCCAGTACTTCCGTGTCCGGTTGGATGGAAACATCGACGATTGCTCTGCCTTCAACGGCAACTTCAATTGTCTTGTATCCTACAAAGCTGAAAACAAGGGTTATGTCACGACTGCCGGTTGGAGATAATATGGAATACTTTCCATCCAGATCCGTAGCAGCTCCGGTCATGGTTCCCTTGACTTGAACAGAGGCAAAAGGAATAGGCTCTCCCGTCAATGCATCTGTTACAGTGCCTCTTACCGTAACTCCCTGTGCAAACAGAGTGTAGGTTACAGCCGTTAAGAGGCATACCAATAAAAATTTTAATCTTTTCATCAGGCAAGTAGATTAATTAGTGGGTTAATAAAAGGTAAATTAATATATTAGATGTGTATTTATGATTTTTGACTACAGCGATCCGCACAGTTTGCTGGTGTTTATTCTCTTTTTCGGCAAACTGCGGTTAAGGAAAGAAGTTTAGGCTAGTTAAAGTTGGAGTTTGCTGACTATGTAGAGAATGTCAATACTAGTAGCATCATAATCATAATGGCACCGTAGATATCGGTAATAACATTCGATAGACAACGGGGTCTCGAAATGCCAAATCCCAGAGAGGGTCGTTGGTACTTTTTGAAGGTATTACATGCCATCGTGTGTGATCTTGTTTGTTATCTTTAAAACAAAGATAAGTTAATAAAACCAAAAATGCAAGAAGTTTTTTTCTCTATATCGTAGTTTGCAATAAAAGCTGTTGCATCAGAACTCATAACCAAAAAATTATTATCTTTGAAAATTAACCGGAAAAATTGAAACCGTTATGTACAAAGACGACAAACTCTATGTAGCTCATTCGACCAACGGCCCTATCTATCTTCAGGGCAAGATGGCAAACAGGCACGGACTTATTGCCGGTGCCACGGGTACCGGAAAAACCGTTTCACTTCAGGTGCTTGCGGAGACATTTTCCCAGGCGGGAGTCCCTTGCTTTATGGCTGATATGAAGGGTGACCTTTCGGGCATCAGCCAGGCAGGTAAAATGAATGGATTTATTGAAAAGCGCTGCGCTGAATTTGGTATTGAAAATCCCCCTTTCCAAGGCTCTCCCACACGCTTTTTCGATGTTTTTGGAGAGCAGGGCTACTCTATGCGCACTACTATTTCCTCAATGGGGCCGCTGCTCCTTGCCCGTCTGATGGAGCTCAACGAGACTCAGTCCGGAGTTCTCAATATTGTTTTCCGTATTGCGGATGATAAGGAACTGCTGCTGATAGATCTCAAGGACCTGCGTTTGATGCTGGACTTTGTCGGAAAGAACTCATCACAGTTTACTACAGAGTATGGCAATATCTCTTCAGCCAGCATTGGAGCTATACAAAGAGCTGTACTTGCCATTGAGAGCCAGGGTGGAGATAAATTTTTTGGCGAACCTGCATTTGACGTGGAGGATCTGATTGCTACTGAGAATGGTCGCGGAGTAATGAATGTCCTCGCTGCCGACAAACTTATGCATAACCCTAAACTCTACTCCACATTTCTTTTGTGGCTGCTCACAGAGCTTTACAGCAAGCTTCCTGAAGTTGGAGATCAACCTCTTCCCAAGCTGATATTCTTCTTTGATGAGGCGCATATGCTGTTTCAAGGCACATCCAAAGCACTTGTAGAGAAGATAGAGCAGGTAATACGACTTATCCGTTCCAAGGGTGTGGGTATCTATTTTGTTACTCAATCGCCTACAGATGTTCCGGAAATTGTCCTCGGACAGCTTGGTAATCGTATCCAGCACGCTCTTAGGGCTTATACTCCAAAGGATCAGAAGGCAGTTCGCGCAGCGGCACAGACTTTCCGTACCAACCCGGACTTCAAAACAGAAGATGCCATTATGGAGCTTGCTACCGGTGAGGCGCTTGTCTCCTTTTTGGACGAGAAAGGAGCTCCTTCCATAGTTGAAAGAGCCAGGATACTTTTCCCTCTCAGCTCTATCGGGCCCATCACGGAGGGGCAGCGTCTTGACATAAATAACAAGGCTCCGGCTGAAATTAAGGACTATGATAATTTTTTTGATCGTGAAAGCGCGTATGAGGTGCTGAGTGCCTATTACGAAGAAGTAGCCAAAGCTGAAGAGGAAGCTCTGATACAGGCCGAAAAGGAGAAAGAGGAGAAGAAGAAATCTTCCGGCAAAAAGGGAGGTTTTTCGAGAACGGTTTTAGGTACAATGGTAGTCGCAGGTGCTACTAGTTTTATACGTAGTTTAGGTACTCAGGCGGCAAGGAAAGTCACTGGAAAGAAGAGTTCTTCCACAAAAAAATCCACATCCAAAAAGAGTGGTGACGGAGTACTCGGAAGGGCTGCTAAAACCGCCACTACGACGGCCACTAGAAAAATAACTGAAGAGGTCCTTAAAAATATCTTTAAGTGATTGAAGAATTTTCAAATTTTTTGGAGAGTTTCTCAGTGAGTTATGAACGCTGCGGGACTCTCTTTTCTTTTCCCGATAGGGAAGTAACTATTCGTCTGGTGCCCCTAGAGAGCATAGATGCTGCTGTTGCTGCTACAGATAGGGGTAATGACAGAGCGGATGATGGCGAGAGATGCATTTATCTATATGAAGATCGCTGGCGGAGCGGTGGAGAGGTGATTCAAAAGCGGATTCTTGCTCACCTGGGTCATTTCAACTCCATTTTTGCAAGAAAATGTGAACCAAAACCGCTCAAAGCACAACAGGCAGCAGATTTTCTTCAAAAATATCACAGTTACGGTACTGCAAGATGCAAATATCGGTATGGGCTTTTTTATTCTGAGAAGCTCGTAGCAGTAGCAACATTCTCCGCCGGAAGGCCTATGAAGCGTCTTATCGGGGGGCAGGAGCGCATTCTCGATAGTTACGAGTGGGTCAGATATGCCTCTTTGCCCGATTGTCGCATAAGCGGGGGTATGGGGAGGCTGCTCGATGCATTTGTAAATGAGGTCCATCCGGATGAGGTAATGTCATACGCCGATTATGAATGGTCCTCCGGAGATGCTTATCTTCGTTTGGGTTTTGAAAAGGTGGGGGAGAAGCCCCCGATGAATTTTTATGTGGATCGTAGCACGTTTAAAAGAATTTCTGCAAAAAAAGCCTCCGCAGAGAGGAGGTTTCGCGGAGAGGATTTCCCTCCGGAAAAATATGTTCTGATATCCAATCTGGGCAGCGCCAAATATCTTAGGCAATATTTGTGACTGAAATCTCGTTGGATTTAGCGTCAAAAGTAACTTTTAATACTCCGGAGCCCGATCCGTCGCTTATGATGAGCTCGGAAAGAGGGTCTTCTATATATCTTTGAATAGCCCTCTTGAGAGGTCTTGCCCCAAGCTCGGGGTCAAACCCTTCTTCCGCTACGAATGTGCGTGCACCTTGGTCAACCTCAAGTTCGTATCCAAGATGGCTGACTCTGTCGGCCAGGTCTTTCAGTTCGATCTCTATTATGCGGAAAATATCCTCTCTGGAGAGGGAGTTGAAATAGATCCTGTCATCAAGACGGTTGAGCAATTCCGGGGAGAATTGTCTTGCAAGCGCTTTGTCAATGATGGATTTGCGCCGGATCTCTCTATCGGTAGTGGTGGTGGAAAATCCTACATCGCTTCCAAATTCCCGCACCTTGCGACTGCCAATATTGGAGGTAAGGATCAGGATGGTATTGCGGAAGTCCACCGTACGTCCGCTGCTGTCGGTAAGACGACCTTCGTCAAAGACCTGCAAGAGGATGTTGGAGATATCGGGATGGGCTTTTTCTACCTCATCAAGAAGTACTACGCTATAAGGCTTTAAACGCACCTGTTCCGTGAGCTGGCCGCCCTGGTCGTAGCCTATATAGCCGGGAGGGGAGCCGATAAGACGACTAATGGAGTGTTTTTCGAGATATTCACTCATGTCTATTCTGATCAGAGAATCCTCAGAATCGAACATATATTCGGCGATTTTTTTAGCCAGAAGGGTCTTTCCAACTCCAGTCGGGCCGAGAAAGATAAATGTGCCTATGGGTCTGCGGGAGTCTTTTAGTCCGGCACGGCCACGTTTTATGGCCATTGTCACGGTTTTGACGGCTTCGTCCTGGCCGATTACCCGACTATTTAGTGCCTCTTCCATTGCGAGAAGTTTTTTGCTCTCATCACTCGCTATTTTATGTGCAGGTATTCCTGTCATGAGGGAGACCGCTTGAGCAATATCATCACCGGTAATAGTTACAGGATCAGAATCCTCGTTGCTCCCTTCAGCTGATATTTCTTTAATTAGTTCTTTTTCGCGAAGGCGGAGTGAAGCAGCGGTAGTATAGTCTCCTGTGAGCACGGCCTGGCGTTTATCATTTCGGATCTCTTCCAGAAGTTGACGGCTATTGGATTTCCCGCTCTTGCCTGATTCCGGCTCCGTTCCGGCTATATGTGCCCTTGAACCGGCTTCATCCATCAGATCGATGGCTTTGTCAGGCAGTTGTCTGTCGCAAATATATCTTTGAGATAGAGCAATGCACTGTTTTAACGCCTTTGGCGTATAGATGACATTGTGGAAATGTTCATATTTTTCCTTTATACCCTCTAGGATTTCCATTGTCTGGGCTTCAGTAGAGGGGTTGATCAAGATTTTTTGGAATATCCTGTCAAGAGACTTGTCGTTTTCAATATAATTTCGATAACCCTCGGTAGTAGTTGCTCCTATACAGCGTATAGTGCCGCCTGAAAGTGCCGGTTTGAATAGGGTAATGATATCGGAAGAGCCGCGCATGCCACCTGCTCCGACCAGAGAGTGAATATCATCAATGAAGAGGATGGCTTCAGGGGATTTCTCCAGCGCTGCAACGATTTGTCTGATGCTCTCTGCAAGTGTGGAGGGATGGGGATTGGAGGCGATCAGAGCGGGGATATCGAGAGAGAGGATTCTTTTTCCATCAAATGTAGCAGCGAGTCCCTCTATGATGGAGGATTTTCCCACTCCGGAGTCACCTATCAACAGGGGGTTGTTCTTTTTGCGACGATTTAGTATCTGTTTGACGCGCAATGTCTCGGATTTGCGTCCGATGAGTGGATCGTGGTGTCCGCTTGCTGCATCAGCTGTAAGATCACGGCAATATTTGAGGAGTATGTAGGCCGGTTTTTTAGCCCCTCTCCCCGATTCTCCGGCTAACTGGCCTAATGCTGCAAGCAATGTGTTCGGCATAATGCCGAGTTTTTCCATCAGGGGTATGAATCTGCCTTTGCGAAGGGTGAGTGCCGATTCCAGTATATCTGCCGGGCCCGGTTGTACGCCTGCGGCTTTACAGCTGGCAAATGCTTCTCCGAAGATATCATTTACTTCTTGCGAAATGGTCATTGAACCGATATTTTCAAAAGGGATGGGCTCAGGCTGGGAAATAATCTTTTCCAGTGCTGTTTTTACCACAGAAAAATCGCTTCCGGTGCGGTCTGCAATGTATTTGACAACTTTTCTATTATCTCTGAGAATAGCCAGAAAGAGGTGGTCGGCATCGATAACGGTGCTGCCGAGTCGCATTGCTTCTTCACGGGCCAACTCCAGCAGCGTCGTAAGTTCTCTGGAAAGAGGGTTTGTCATAATCCTGAGTTGCTTGGTTTGAAAGTGCCAAGATAGTGAAAAATTTTGGCCGAATCACTTTTTATTTGTAGTTTTACGAGTTATTTTTAGCAAAGTAGAAAGGTAGAAAGCAAAAAGAATGGAAGAATTAGAAGAGAATGTAGGTAGGGTTATTCCTATCGATATTGAAACTGAGATGAAAAGCGCCTACATCGACTACTCCATGTCGGTGATTGTGTCGCGTGCGCTTCCGGATGTTAGAGATGGTCTGAAGCCTGTACATAGAAGAGTTTTGTATGGAATGTACGGTCTTGGCCTGACTAGCAACCAACCTGTTAGGAAATCGGCCCGTATAGTGGGTGATGTGCTTGGTAAATATCACCCCCATGGTGACTCCAGCGTCTATGACGCAATGGCCAGGCTTGCTCAGCCCTGGAATATGCGCTATATGCTTGTTCAAGGCCAGGGTAACTTCGGATCCGTTGACGGTGATCCGGTAGCAGCCATGCGTTATACCGAGGCCAAGCTTCAAAAACTCGCTGAAGAAGTCATAGAAGACATTGACAAGGATACCGTTGATTTCAAACCCAATTTTGACGAATCGCTTCAGGAGCCTGTAGTGCTGCCGGCAAAGGCGCCGCTGTTGCTTCTCAATGGAGCAAACGGTATTGCTGTTGGTATGGCTACCAATATGGCCCCACACAACCTTACAGAGTGCTGTGATGTTATCTGCGCCTATATCGACAATCCAAATATCACGCTCGATGAAATGATGGAGCATATCAAGGGTCCCGATTTTCCGACGGGCGGTATCATCCAGGGCGTTAAAGGCATCAGGGATGCATTTGAAACAGGGCGTGGCCGTATAGTCATTCGTTCAAAGACAGATATTGAGATATCCGAAAGCGGGCGTGAAACCATAGTGGTTAGTGAGATTCCCTATATGGTCAACAAGCGTGAACTTATTGAGAAAATCGCCAATCTGGTTGAGAACAAGAGACTCGAGGGTATTTCCTATATCAATGATGAGAGCGACCGCAGTGGTATGCGCATTGTGATAAAGCTCAAGATGGGTATTGTGGCCAATGTGGTTTTAAACAATTTGTTCAGATATACACCGCTCCAGTCAAGTTTCTCAGTCAACAATATTGCTCTGGTGGATGGACGTCCCAGAATGCTGAATCTCAAAAACATTATAAAGTATTTTGTGCGCCATCGCCATGAGGTGGTTCTCCGCAGGACTCGTTTCGAGCTCAACAAGGCACTCAAGAGAGCACATATTCTCGAAGGATTGCTCAAGGCACTCGACATTATAGATGAGATTATTGCACTTATCAGAGCCTCTGCGAGTGTTCAGGAGGCAAAAGATGGACTTGTAGAGCGTTTTGAGTTCTCTCCCGAGCAGGCTGAGGCCATAGTGGAGATGAGGCTCCGCCAGCTCACAGGACTTGAGAGGGGTAAACTACAGTCGGAGTACGATGAGCTCCAGGCGCTTATCAAACACCTTGAGGAGATTCTTGCCGATTTTTCCCTCCAAATGGATATTATCAAGCAGGAACTCATTACTCTCAAAGAGAAATATGGCGATGAACGCCGTACTGCAATAGAACCTTCTGCTGAAGATTTCAATCCCGAGGATTTCTACCCCAATGAGGATGTGGTCATTACAATTTCCCATATGGGGTATATCAAGAGGACTCCTCTTTCCGAATATCGCCTCCAGAATCGCGGTGGTGTCGGAGCAAAGGGAAGTACTACCCGTGAAGAGGACTTTATTGAGCATATCTATGTAGCCAATATGCACAGTACCATGATGTTCTTTACCAAGAACGGCAAGTGTTACTGGCTGAAGGTTTATGATGTGCCGGAAGGCTCCAAGGCTTCAAAGGGCCGCGCAATCCAGAATGTCATAAATATTGAGCCGGATGATGCGGTACAGGCCTATATGAATGTGGAAAATCTTGAAGATTCCGATTATATCAATAATAACTATGTAGTTCTTGCTACACGTATGGGTACCATTAAAAAGACTTCGCTCGAGGCCTACTCCCGTCCAAGGGCCAATGGTATCATTGCCATCAATATCCGCGAGGGTGATTCGCTGATTGAGGCACTGCTTACCGATGGGAATAAAGATATCCTTCTGGCAGGTCGTAAAGGTCGCTGTTGTCGTTTCCATGAGTCAACCGTACGTGCTATGGGCCGCACAGCGTCAGGAGTACGCGGAATCCGAATAGACGATGATGATGAGGTGGTTGGTATGATTTGTGTAGATGGTAGTAGTGAAGCTGAGTCCCGGGAACATATCCTTGTGGTTAGCGAAAATGGTTATGGCAAGCGTTCACTTCTGGAAGAATATCGCCGGACCAACCGTGGAGGCAAAGGTGTCAAAACCATCAATATTACTGAAAAGACAGGCTCTTTGATAGCGATAAAGTCAGTGAAAGACGATGATGATCTGATGATTATCAATAAGTCGGGCATTACCATCAGGGTATCGGTTGCCGATATCAGGGTTGCAGGCAGGGCTACGCAGGGAGTTAAGGTCATCAGTCTTAAGGAGGGTGATAGCATTGCTGCAGTTTGCTCTGCAGAGCAAAGAGAGGAAGAGGAAGACGCGGGGTGCGAGTTGCAGGATGCAGGTTGCGAGGAGTGATGCGTGGTACGGGTTGCGAGTTGCAGGATGCAGGTTGCGAGGAAGGGATGAAGAATGAGAAAAATGCAATTAACGATTGAGTAGATAATAATATAAGACAGAAACTAACGGCCAAAGGCCAACAGCAAATAGCGACAAACGAAAATAAATATCATTTTAATTTTAAAGACTATGAAGAAAGTTTTATTAGCAATGGCACTTGTCCTTACTGTTACTTTTGCGAGTGCTCAGTCCAAAGCAGTAACAGATGCCCAAAAGGCAATCGACAAGGCAGTAGCAACAAGCCTAAATCCCAAAAGAGCAACCAGGCCTGCTACCTGGATTAATCTTGCCAAAGCCTATATCTCAGCATACGAGCTCCCCACAAAGGGTATTGAGCCCGGCTTTGATCAGATGCTGCTCAAGACTATCCTAAAGGATCAGCAGGTGCTCTCTTCCGAGCAAATGACCCTTCCTCAGGGCCACGTGACTGTTGATACTTACAGTGATAAGAAGCTCTACTACAATGATTATGGCCAGCTGGTCTTCTACATTGTTACCAAGCCCATAGAAGAAAATCTTCTCGGTAAAGCACAGGACGCCCTTCTCAAAGCTGCAGAAGTTGATACAAGAGGCTCCAAGCTTGAAGACATCAAGGCTTTGTTTGAGCAGATTCACAGCTACAACTACGATGAGGCTGCATCTTATTACAATCTTGGTGAATATGAAAAGTCAACTGCTCTCTTCGAAGAGTGCCTCGGCAACTATGACAACGAGGTAATGCAGAAGATTGACACATTGGTGATTTACAACACCGCACTTCTTTCAAGTATGAGTGGAGATAATGAGAAAGCCGAGAGGTACTACAAGAAATGTCTTGATTATGGATATTACTCTGAGGGTAATGTCTTCTCCAATCTGGCAGAGATCTACAGGCTCAATGCTGACACCCTAAGTCAGAAAAGAGCTCTTGAGGCAGGATTTGAGCAGTTCCCTGACAACCAGGGTATCCTTGTGGGTTTGATCAACCTCTATACCTCTACCAAAGAGGATCCTCAGAAGCTCTTTGACATCATTCATGCAGCACAGGAAAATGAACCTACAAATGGTTCTCTTTACTATGCTGAGGGTAATGTTTACAAAGAGTTGGGTGATTTTGAGAAAGCAATAGAGCTATATTACAAATCAACTGAGATCCAGCCGGATTATGTGTTTGGTGTTTTAAGCGTAGGAGTTCTATATTACGAACAAGCTATGGACATTGCAGAAAAGGCTGATTCAGAGTTTGATCAGGCAAAATATGACGCTCTTGTCGAACAGTACAATGAGGCTCTTGAACATGCAATTGGCCCTTTTGAGAAAGCATTCTCAATTACCGACAATATTGAGATTCAGAAGAATGCAGCTGAGTTCCTGAAATTCATCTACTTCCGTTTCCGTGACAAATCACCTGAGTATTTGGCTGCGTATGAGAAATATAATGCATTTCTTGCAGAATAACATTTTATGACATATATATTAAGGAGAGCGACTTAAAAGAGTCGCTCTTTTTTTGTACATTTGTATTTTGTGCCAGGAAATTATTTCACTAAAATATTAAGATTGATGAAAAGAGTATTACTATTTGTTCTAGCCCTGACTTTTGCCGGTTCTGCTCTGGCTGATAACGGGATGTGGCTTCCTTCCGAGATTCACAAAAGAATTGATGATATGCAGGCCAAAGGTCTAAGGCTTACTGCTGAAGATATTTACAGTATCAATCAGGCCTCCCTTAAAGATGCTTCGGTACATTTCAACGGAGGTTGCTCAGCAGAATTGATTTCCGACAACGGACTTCTGATTACCAACCATCATTGCGGTTATCGCTGGATACAGGAGCACAGTTCCGTGGAACACGACTATCTCAAGGATGGTTTTTGGGCTATGAATATAGAAGATGAATTGCCCAATAAGAATATATTCGTAAGGTTCCTTATCAGGATGGAGGATGTTACTGAAATAGTACTCAAGGGTTACGATACTTCAATGACCGAAAGTCAGCGTGACTCGTTGATAGAAACCAACAGTGCACCTTTGATTGAGGCTGCTTCAAAGGAGGGTGCCGGATATAGCGCATCGGTAAAGCCTCTTTACTATGGCAATCAATATTTCATCTGGGTCTTTCAGACCTTTACAGATGTGCGCCTCGTAGGTGCTCCACCTTCTTCAATAGGCAAGTTCGGGGGTGATACCGACAACTGGATGTGGCCCCGCCACACCGGCGACTTTGCCCTCTTTAGGATTTATGCTGATAAGGATAATAATCCTGCAGCCTATTCTGAAGATAATGTTCCCTACAAGCCCAAAAAATATTTTAAACTCTCCATAAAGGAGCGAAATGAGGGTGATTTTACCTTTGTATATGGCTATCCCGGCAGAACACAGGAATATGTGCACTCGGAGGCGGTTAGATATATATCGGAAATTTCCAATCCCCACAAACGCAATCTTAGGACGAAACGTCTTGAGGTGCAGGAGAAATATATGTCCCAGAGTCAAAAGGTGAGGATCCAGTACTCTTCAAAAAACTCGAGCGTTTCCAATGCCTGGAAAAAATGGCTCGGCGAGATGAATGGTATCAGGAAACTCAAAGCCTATCAGGAAAAGAAGGCCTATGAGCAGGCATTCCACAATTGGGCGGCTGATAAGCCGGAGTATGGCGAAGTGATCCCGATGCTGGATAAACTCTATGCGGAACTCGAGCCCTATGCATTTGCAACAGATTATTACAATGAGAGCATTCGTGCCAATGAGATTATCCGATTTGCTGAAAATATCTGTACGGCATTCAGCCAAAATCGGAGCAAGGATCATTTTGACCAGCTTATAGAGACCTATTTCAAGGATTATTTCCTACCAATAGACAAGGAGAGTTTTCTCCTTCTCCTGGCAGAGTATGACAAAAATGTGCCTCAGAATCTTAGACCGGCATATTTTGCTACGCAGATGACCGCTTTAGGCAGTACGGATGCCTGGGTAGAACATATTTTTGCGACATCTGCGCTCACTACCGAGGAGAGTACACGCGCTTTTGTTGAAAAAGCTCTTTCGGCAGAAAATTATTGGGATGTGCTTTCCGCTGATCCTGCCATTCTCTTCTCAAATGAATTCAGGCAGCACTATCTCAATGAGATCAATAAGCCCTACACCGAGATAAACAGGCAGATTACTTTGCTTTACCGCGCTTACATGAAAGGTCAGATGGAGTTTACTCCTGAATTTCCCTTCTTCCCTGATGCAAACTCCACTCTTAGGGTTGCTTACGGCCATATTAAAGGTTATTCTCCTGCGGATGGAATATTTTTTAAACCGGTTTCCACCATCGAGGGTATTATGGAGAAGGACAATCCCGATATTTTTGATTACAACATACCTCAGGAGCTCAGAGATATTTATGCTCGCAAAGATTATGGCAAATGGGGTGTAAACGGTACCATTCCCGTCTGCTTTATTGCTACCAACCATACTTCCGGCGGCAATTCCGGCAGTCCTGTCATAGATGCCGATGGCAATTTGATAGGTATCAATTTCGACAGGGTATGGGAGGGCACGATGAGCGACATTGTCTTTGATCCCGATCTATGCCGCAATATCTCTCTCGATATTAGGTTTGCACTCTTTATCATTGACAAACTGGCCGGCGCACAACGCATTCTCGACGAAATAGAGATAGTAGAGTAGTGTCTAGTTTGTAGTTTGTAGTGTGTAGTGCGTAGTGTGTAGTGGTGCGAGTTGCGGGTTAATTAAAATTCCGCAACTCGTTATTTTATTTACTTAAATTTCGTAACTATTTATTTTATTTATATTTTTACGAATATCTTTCAATACATATTTTAAAGAAATACTTAACCTTAGATTGCTATGAAACGGTTAATTTCTCGACTTTTTATTATCTCGTGCTTAATTCTAAGCCTTTTTTCTTGCGTTGAACCGGAACTTATCGTAGGTCAGGGCCAGAATCAAAATCAGACAGAAATTTCAATAGGAAGTGATGGGGGTACTTTTACAATACCCATTAGTTCCAATGTTGATTTTACTTGTACTCTTTCTAGTAATTGTAAATCCTGGTGCTCTATTACTCAGACCAAGGCAATGAGAGATTACACTATTATTCTTACCGTGAAGGCGAATGATACATATGATTCGAGAACAGGTACTTTAACTATCAGTTATGGTGAGAAGAGTACAACGCTCACCATTACCCAGAGTCAGAAAGATGAGCTTATTTTAACTCAGAAGGAGTTTATAGTAGGAACGGAAGGGGGTGAGTTGAAGATTCCCGTCTCGACCAACATACAATATAATGCTACTGTTATGGAGGGAGCGCAGGGTTGGATAACAATAAAACAGAGTCAGACAAAAGGTTTGGAAGATTACAATCTGGTACTTCAGATTGCTAAGAACGAGAGCTATGATGGTCGGGTAGGTCAGGTAAAAATTTCCGGAGCCGGTAAGGAAAGCTTCATTACTATTACTCAGAAACAGGTTGATGCACTCATTGTAGAGCAGAAGGAATTCTCGATAGGAAGCGATGGCGGTAATATTACAATACCCCTTCGTTCAAATATTGATTATAGTTGTTCTCTCTCGGATGATTGTAAATCCTGGTGCACTATAACTCAGACCAAGGCATTGAACAATTATAATATTATTCTCGCTGTTGCCAGGAATGAAGGTTATGATCCAAGAACCGGTACTTTGACCATTAGTTATGATGATAAGAGTATAGTAATTACCATTACCCAGAGTCAGAAAGATGAGCTTATTTTAACTCAGAAGGAGTTTATAGTGGGTACTGAAGGGGGTGAATTGAAGATTCCCGTCTCGACCAACATACAATATAGTGCTACTGTTATGGAGGGGGCGCAGGATTGGATAACAATAGAAAAAGCCCAGACAAAAGGTTTGGAGGATTATAATGTAGTGCTTCGAATTGCCAAAAATGAGAGTTATGATGGCAGAGTCGGTCAGGTTAAAATCGAGGGTGCCGGCAAGGAGAGCTTCATTACCATTACTCAGAAGCAGGTTGATGCGCTTATTGTAGAGCAGAAAGAGTTTTCAATAGGCAGTGATGGAGGTACCATTACCATACCCCTTCGTTCAAATGTGGATTATAGTTGTTCACTTTCAGATAATTGTACATCCTGGTGCACTATTACTCAAACCAAGGCATTGAATGATTACAATATCATTCTCTCCGTTGCTAAGAATGAAGGTTATGATCCAAGGACCGGTACTCTGACCATCAGTTATGGTAATATGAGTATAGTGGTTACCATTACTCAGAGTCAGAAAGATGAGATTATTGTAGCCAACAAAGAATTTACGGTAGGAATTGAAGGAGGTGAGTTAAGGATTCCTGTCTTAACCAATATAAACTATACCGCTACTGTACTTGGGGATGCCAGAAGTTGGATTACAATCTCCAAGGTACAGACCAAGGGGTTAGAGCAGTACAATCTGGTACTTCAGATCGCAAAGAACGAGGGTTATGATGGCAGAGTCGGCCAGATTAAAATCTCCGGTGCCGGTAAGGAGAGTTTCATCACCATTACTCAGAAGCAGGTTGAAGAGCTTATTGTAGAGCAAGAAGAATTTTCAATAGGAAGTGATGGCGGTACCATTACAATTCCTGTCCGTTCAAATACTGATTATACCTGTTCTCTTTCAAATAACTGTAAGTCCTGGTGTTCTATTACTCAGACTAAAGCCCTCAACAACTACAATATTATTCTTACTGTGGCTAAGAATGAGGGCTATGATCCACGAACCGGCATTCTTACCATCAGTTATGGTGATAAGAGTACTCAAATCACAATTACGCAAAGTCAGAAAGACGAACTTATTTTGACCCAGACAAATTTTTCAATAGGAAAAGAAGGGGGCGAGTTAAGGATTCCTGTCTCGACTAATATAAACTATACTGCTACCGTACTCGGAGGAGCTCAAAGTTGGATTGTAATCTCTCAGGTACAGACCAAGGGGTTAGAACAATACAAATTGGTGCTACAAATAGCTAAGAATAGTACTTTGTCCGGAAGGGTTGGTCAGGTTAAAGTGGAAGGAGCCGGCAAAGAGAGTTTCATTACTATTACTCAGGGTGCCCATGAAGAGTCATCGTCATTGGCAAAAGAACGCGCTGCTCTCACTGCGTTATATAATTCACTAAATGGCACTCAATGGACAAGGAAGGATAATTGGCTTACTGACAGGCCGCTTAATGAATGGTACGGAATAGGGGTTGACGCGCAAGGACATGTGATTGTAATTAATCTTCCTGATAATAATCTCTCAGGCAATATCCCTGCCGAGATTGGAGATTTTACAAAATTGAGATTTTTGCAACTCTGTTACGATGATATTGGCGGAAGAATACCTTCTGAGATAGGTAACCTTAAAGCGTTGGAACAACTCTATCTTTTCTGCAATCAATTAAGCGGACCAATTCCAGGTGAAATAGCCACTTTGACAACTCTTAGTGGTCTCGATCTTACCATGAATAATCTATCGGGCACTATTCCTGCATCAATTCGCAACAACACCGCTTTTTGGAAAAAATTCTGGACAAGAATAGTTTGCTACAACAATTTTGATCTTTCAGGTATCACTAATTTCCCTGCACCCGACTTCACCTTCAACGATGTTACGGGAGCTTCAATTAACCTTGGAAATGAGTACTCATCAAATAAATATACAATACTTTTCGATTGGCAGTCGTGGTGTTCATATTGTACCAATTACACGCCACAACTCGTCTCTATTTACAATACATATAAGTCCAAAGGGCTGGATGTAATTGGCTGTTCGATGTATGGTGGAAACTATGATTCAATGGGTATGACAGATGCCAAGCTTAAGCAAATTGCCGATAACCTGGGTATGACCTGGAGGACAATACTTATCCGCCCCACAGCAGATGTGTATAACTCTCTGTTGTATCAGATGTCCATACCAAATCTCCATGTCGTTGATAAAAACGGCAATGTGGTCTTCTCTACTTCTGCTTTTGGAGATAACCGTAACAACCTGAATAATTTCATTCAAGATAAGTTTGCTGAAGAGTCCGGTGGAGGTTCCTACTACTCATCAACTGACTACTCTGCCGATGGTAAGGTCAAAACTCTCCAAACTCATACAGTAGGAAGTGGTATAAAGTTGATATTTACAGGTGATGCCTTTACCGATAAGGATCACGCCAATGGTACTTTTGATACATGGGTCAATCATGCTGTTGAAGCCTTCTTCAGCGAGGAGCCATATAAATCTTTGCGTAATCGTTTTGATGTCTATTCAGTTGCAGCCGTATCCAAAAACAAAGAGATAGCTGATGACTCTCAGACAGCCTTTAGCTGCCGTTTTGGTGAAGGCACACATATTGAAGGTAACGACGCAAAAGTTTTTCAATATGCTAATAAGGTCCCCGGTGCAGATATGACCAGGAGTGTGGTTACCGTTATAGTAAACGCACCGAATTACTCCGGCACCTGTAGCATGTATTCGGACAATTCGGCTATAGGCTATTGTGCCATTATCGGCTATTCAGTCTCCGAATTTGGTAAAGTAGTGCTACATGAGAGTGGAGGTCACGCTTTTGGCAAACTTTTGGATGAGTACACCTCCTCCGGAGCGGGAGCAATAACTGAGGAAGCGAAAGCCTCTTTTACTAACCAAAAGAACAATTGGGGCTGGGGAGCCAATGTTGATATCACTTCAGACCCTGCTGCAATTCAATGGTCCTTTATGTTGAGTGACCCTGATTATTCAAAAGTTGTTGGAATCTATGAGGGTGCTCTCACCTATGCTACAGGGGCGTGGCGTCCCACTCCCAACAGTATAATGAATGGAAACACGGATGGGTTTAACGCTCCATCAAGATTTGAAATATATAAGCGCATTATGAAACTCTCACAGGGCACGACACCCACTTTTGCGGAGTTTGCCATATTTGATGCCGATAATCTCACTAAAGCACCTACCAAAGCAGCTTTCACACCGATACCTAAAGATTTTGTTCCATTTCATCCACCTATAATTAAAGATAGAAAATGGAATGAGTAGTAAGTGTGTAGTATGTAGTAT
>JAAZMM010000055.1 GCA_012798805.1 Bacteroidales bacterium | reverse complement strand
CCCGATAAAAACTCTTGGCCAGACCCGTTTTGCCGGGCCATTTAGCCCTGCAAGAGCAACAATTTCACCGGACCGAATCTGAAAGTTGATGTTCTCAAAGCGACGGCGTTTGTCAGTGAAATCCTTGGCAGTAAATATTGTCTCGCCGATCTCTTTCTTCAGTTTCAGATACTGCACATCGATATCTCTGGAGATCATGTTATGGATCAACTGTTCTTAATAACGCTGAACCCCTTGCTCCGTAAATTTTTCAGGGCCCAAACAGGTTCTCACTTTCTTTGATACTTAACGCCGCGGCGGGGTTATCAAAGATCAGAACGGGCAAGAACGCGAAAAAGTCCCCGTCCTAGGAGGACAGAGACTATGTCGAAGCAAATCCGCCCAGGCGACTCAGTCCTATTAGCTGACAGCACTACACCTGCTGCAGCCTTTGATTTGACAGGGTAGATCGCAAGGTAAAGCTCTAAATCTTGATTCCACCTCGATTTCATGTGTTGCTTGGAACTGGGCAGGTCAGGCCCATCGTGCTCGCAAGGGGAAAAGCATGCGTGTCAGTTCTATGCCGCCTAAAGGGCCGGAGATTCTTATCACCTTACCATTCCAAAATTCTGACAAAGCAATTTCCTTCCCTGGCTGGACTAATAGTGTAAAGATTGGTTCTAAGCTGGAAGGATTTATCATTCTCGTAACGAAATATGTGTAATCAGTATGACAATTACCGAAGGTTGGGGGTTGTGTAATGAAACGGAAAATCTACATCAGTACTTTGTTGATTGCAATCTTGCTGCTGACAGGCTGCAGCGGAGGAGACGGCAACGGTAATGGCTTAACAGACTCGTTCCGGGTCACCGTCTATGTCTATGACTCCGAAACCAACGAGCTGATCAATCAAGAAGTGCTCCTTTCGCTTAACGGCGTAGGTCAAACCACATCTAACGGCAGTTCTGTATTCTTAAACGTAAGTCCAGGCAAAACAAAGCTGGAAGTGTCCTCAGAAGGATACATCAAGCACAGTGAAGAGATCACAGTCAGCTCAAACGACGAACACAAAGTCTACCTTACCCGAGATGACCAGAGTCTCGAAACCCTTGTTACCAACATTCGCAATACAGGAATGTCACTAACTAACATTTGGGAACCTCAAATCACCAGACTGGAACGTCACATTACGGAAAAGTTTACACCCTTCACCGAAGAGCTTTCCGATCTCCTGGTCATGCTCATGGAGCCTCTAAACGATCCCTATTTTGAGTTTGACGTGACCTATGCAAATAAGAAGATCTATTTCACACATGAATATGTCAAATGGAGTTACTATGATGGTGTTCCTGAGTTTAGAGTAGTCTATGAAATCGACGTCCATGATTACTGGTACTGGATCGACACCGGTAACCAGTCCCTGCTCAACATGTCTTTCAGCATGTACAAAGGCTATACGCTCGTTGGATCAGGAAATAGCAGTGTCAACGCTTATATAACCGACCCTTATCTCTATAGCCAGTGGGCCGAATGGCTTGAATACCCTGTTCCTGGCTACGAGCCCACCGCAATTTTCTTCTCAGCTGCCGACATGACTGCTAACGCCTGGTTCCAAACACCATCGTTTGGAAGAATACAAACTGACTCCAAGCTGCACTTTGATGTAGATACAATGACACTTTCTGTAGATGGAAGCTTCGACTCAGAAGTGATGTATTCAAGGGGGGAGTTTGAACTCGTCTTCGCCGAAGAGATCAATGATCTTTATGATTGGGAGTACGCTATTTATCCTAAAGAACTGAAGTTTTATGGCTGTTATGGGTTTGCCGGCATAGCTGAGTTAGAAGGAGACATTTCCATGAGTTTCGTGCCTAATGAATACCACGGAACCATTATGCCAGATAAGGCAAGCATAAACGGGAAGTACAAGGATCTAAACTCCATGTACGAAGAAGTCATAGCAGACGGTTCCTTCAACTACAGCTGGGAAACGGCTGCTACCTTCAAAGAAGACTATAACCTCGGGCTTACCGCCAGTTTTAAGGGATTTGTTCAGGAACCGGCACGTCCAAAGATCGAGTTGGAAGTGTATGCCACCTTTGACACGTTACTGCGGGGGGATGTAAGAATAGATTACGCCTATGGTTCACATTATCTCAAGGGAACAGCCTCCATCTCTAATCAACTTGACAGCAGAGGCCAATTGGTTTCCAGCTCTATGGGCATCCAGCTTAGGAACGAGCACGACCTAAGGATTTCCTTAGTTCTCAACGAAAATCTCAAAGAGCAAAAGCCTAAAATTGGAGAGATCAAGGATCCGAACGGCGAATTGTTGGCCGAAATCTGCCTATTAGACGGAATTCCATATATCTTCTATCCATATGGTCACTATGAAAGTCTGCTTTAGTTATCTGGGCCAATACAGCAAAGCGTTGCGACGCTTTGCTGTATTCTCGTTTGGTGCATTGTTAGCATTCATTCTTTTGCTCGGCTTATGTCTCAAACCGGTAATGGCTGGAACTTTCTCGAGTATGGCATATACAAGCAAAGTGCTTGCAGAGGGGAATCATCTGCCTGTTTTTCAGCTACTGGAGCAGGGAAACAAGGAGATCCAGCGATCCAATGACTGGCTCTCGCTGATAACTTCTGTCCCCTCACCCCATAAGGGCCATGCCTTCCTAAAACTTGCCTATGAACAATCCCAAAACTACTACGGCGACAATGTGTTTCTGAGCCTCTTTGAAGAAGAACATAGCCGTTACTTCGCTTCTGCTAGCCTGCTTCAGCTGTTCCACGAGCAAGAGAAGCCGTTCCAATCTAAGGATGCAGCTTATGAGACACTGTCCGTCAGGCGCGAGGGGGCAAGAATTTCAACTGCAATCCCAACCTTTCTGGGCATCAATGGCAGAGTATCGCTTGGCTTTTGGAGGATCACCCACTTTCGGCAAACACAGTTTTCCGGGCAGGCCGCACTTATTGACGGAACGGCATGCTTAGAGGGTACACTCGAACATTGGGACAGCAATCTGGAAGCTTTCCGCAAAGAACCCTACCACGGCTACGGACTAGCCCTCTCGTTAAATCTTTCCAAGGAGCTGGTACCAGGCACCGAAGTCTTCGTTGAGGGTTTCCCCCTCTATGCCTGGGATTTTCTGTACAATGCCGGGGTGCTAATAGGCGAACTGAAGTCAGATCGGCAATACATGGATCCTAAAGAGTTCATCAACTATGGCGCCCTGGTTAAGGGTAGGTATGAGTATAAGGATTTAAAGGTTCCAATGGACGTCAATTCAGTTTTCGGCATCAGGCAAAACATAGGAGACAGTATGCGTGTTCAGCTGTCTGTTACTCAGAATCTGAGGCCAGAACTGCAAGTATCCCTGTGGAATAAGGACTGGCAGATTATTGCCAGCTGCCTCTATCCAGCCTTATATTATCTGGAAATCGCAAAGAACAATATTTCTGCAGGGGCATACTTCGGCAGCACAGCCCAAACCGGCTTAACCTCTTTAGGCCTGACCCTAAGTGGGCAAGTTCGGTTCTAAAACTAAGCAAAGTAAACTCTTACTGACGGTAGATATCTTCGGGACTGTTGCTTGTATATCCATTAGCCAGGTCCGGTTCTAAAAGGGGGGCGCCTGGTGGTTAGCAGCGTCAGAACTGGCATGCACCCAGATCGCTCCGCCGTTTAGCTTGGCATCGTTCAGCTCAAATAAGTTGTCTTTAAAGACGACTCTGTTGTACAAAAGAGCCGGATGCTCGTTATGGCTTAAATAAATCCCTCCGCCGTCTTTTTCGCTCTTGTTGCTATATACCTCATTTCCTGAAAAGATGTGCTCACCTGAAAGAACATGCAAACCACCGCCATGTCCAGAAGTAGTATTATCACTGAACAAATTGTTGGCGAGGGTGCATTCACCGTAATAAAGATACATACCGCCGCCGCCTGTGGTAGGTGGAAGCTTCTGTTCAAAGGGCGCGGGTTTACCGGTTGCATGGTTGCCTCTCACTTCATTGTCGGTGAAGTTGCCCAATCCTTGTAAAAACACGCCGCCACCGCTTGATGCTGTGTTGCCCAGTATTACAT
>JAAZMM010000054.1 GCA_012798805.1 Bacteroidales bacterium | reverse complement strand
TTTTACCCTCTGCAAGATATTCTTCCAATGTTGGTAGTTTTTCACCATTGGAAAGCAGGGAGTCTTTTATCATCTCATAGGGTGTAAGATTGATGATGTGTCCCTTAAAGTCATTGTCATGATTGACAATCAATACGCTATCTGCAGTAATCTGAACATCAAATTCAGAGCCATATACTCCCGCTTTGTGCGCATTGCGAAGTGAGGAAATTGAATTTTGTGCACTGCCTTCACATTTCCAGTTGCCTCTGTGTGCGATCACCTGAGTGCTTACCATTTGGTTTACCTGTTTTTCTATTTTATTCTCTTTACATCCTGAAATGAGAAATAGCAGCACAAAAGTGACCGAAATCAATGATTTTTTCATAAAAATTGAGATAAGTAGGGTTGTTGTGATTGCAAATTTATTAAATAAAATTAACTTTGTAAGACATTTTTTTGGAGATTTGAATAATTATAATTTACTTTAGGCTCGAATTGTGAAAAATATGAAAATAGATCCCGCAGATATAAGGAAAATCCTTAGGAGATATGGGCTTAAGGCCACCCCACAGCGCGTCGCTGTATATGAGGCTATGAGAGAGTTGGGACATGCCTCTGCAGATATGGTGTATCAGCAGGCAAGTATGGCTCTGAATACATTAACGGTGGCTACAGTCTATAATGTGTTGGAGTCATTTGTGCAGGCAGGATTGCTGCAACGCCGTATGAGCTCCAACAACAAGATGTATCTGGATGTAAATACTTACAACCATTGCCATCTTTATTGCGAGAAGACTCATAGTTATAAGGATTATGATGATCCGGAGCTTATGCTTCTGATTCACAATCATTTCCGTAACCGTAAAATCAGGGGCTTCGACCTGCACCGCATAGATGTGCAGCTTGTGGGACAGAAACGCAGTTCAAGTAGGCTAAAATGACCTTTTGTTAAAAATTTACTATCCAATAAATATCAACTTTTAAACAACAAAACAAAATGAAATCATTGAAAGGAACAAAGACAGAGAAAAACCTTCTCCAATCATTTGCAGGCGAATCTCAAGCACGCAACAGATATGTTTTCTTTGCAAGCAAGGCAAAGAAAGAGGGCTACGAACAGATTGCAGCCATTTTTGCAGAGACTGCAGAGCAGGAAAAGGAGCATGCCGAGACCTTTTTCAAATATCTGGAGGGCGGAATGGTAGAAGTTAATGCTTCATTTCCCGCAGGAGTTATTTCCACTACAGCAGACAACCTGAAGGCAGCAGCTGAGGGCGAGAACGAAGAGTGGTCTATGCTCTATCCCGAATTTGCAAAGGTTGCCGAGGCCGAAGGTTTTCCTGAGATTGCTGCAACATTTAGAAATATTGCCGTTGCTGAGAAGGAACATGAAGAGCGTTATCTGAAACTCCTCGCCAATCTTAAATCAGGTAAGGTGTTTGAAAAAGATACGGAGATTGAGTGGCAGTGCCGCAATTGCGGATTTGTGTACAAGGGAACCGAGGCTCCCGTTGAGTGCCCTGCTTGTAAACATGCTCAGGCTTACTTTGAGGTAAAGAAGAACAATTACTAATTTTTTTCTACCTTTGCGGTCATGAAAACAGAGACCGCTGATACAAAAGGATATGCCCTCATTACCGGCGCATGGTCCGGTATGGGAAGAGAATATGCCCGACAGCTCTATGCTCTCGGGCATAATTTGATTGTGATCGACATAGATCAGCCGCGTGCGGATGAGGTGCGTGAAGAGTTGGAGTCACGGCCGGATCCGTTTCCGGGGTGTCGTCCTGACGTATTTGCGATTGGAGCAGATCTTGCGGTGACCGGTGCAGTTGAGTCAATAATAGAGAGGGTGGGGGAGCGCAGGGTGGATATTTTGATCAACAATGCCGGCGTACTGTTCTACGATGACCTGGTTGATACTTCGCGGAGTGAAATTTCAAGAATAATGGTGCTTCACAACCTCACCCTGGTGCAGCTTTGCCAACACTTTGGTTGCGGTATGAAGGAGCGGGGAGATGGTTATATACTCAATATTTCTTCGCTTTGTAGCTGGATGCCCTACCCGGGGCTTTCATTATATTCTGCTACCAAGCGTTTTATCAAATCCTTTTCGCGCTCCTTGCGGATCGAATTGATGGGAAGCGGAGTGTCGGTGACCACTGCCTATTTCGGAGCTGTTTCAACCAATCTTTTCCCACTTGATGAGGCCCGACGCCGGAAAGCAATCCGCCTGGGCATTATGATTCCTGCTGAAAAAGCTGCCCGCAAGGCTCTTAGAGCTACCTTCCGCCGTAAAGCCAATGTTATGCCCGGTCTTATAAACTGGATGGCACTACCGATACTGCCCATTGTTCCAAAACGCCTGCTACATTTCTTTGATAAGAAGTATGGCAGTAATTTCAAGTTCAAAAATGAAGCCTGAGACCAAGCAGAGGATCATCTCCTGCGTCAAAGAGGTTCTTCCGACAACCACTAAGACCTGTATCTGGATCCTGAAGATTACGGTAAGCATCTCTTTTGCAATGATGCTGCTAAAGTACTTTAATATCCTGCCTTATATTTCCGATGCCGTTAGTCCTGTTTTTCGCTACTTTGGTCTGCCCGGATCGGCGGCACTGGCCTATTTGTCGGGATACCTCATCAATGTCTATTCTGCGATGGCGGTGATGAGTACCCTGGCACTGGATGCCCGCGAGCTGACTATCCTCTGTACTATGGTGCTTTGTTCGCACTCTATGATACTGGAAACTGCCGTGCTTAAAAAGACCGGAGTATCGGGACTCAGGATGATAATTGTCAGGACCCTGAGTGCGCTGTTTCTCGGATGGTTCCTAAACATCCTACTCCCCGCCGGTAGCGGGGAAGTGGTAACGGCTGCCGTGGCGCAGGAAGAGCTTACTTTCTGGATTACCCTGCGCGATTGGCTTTGGGCTACATTTAAACTGGTGTTGCTGATAACTGTTGTCATTTATACTCTCAATATTATCCAGCGACTCCTTTCCGAGTTTGGTGTAATGGAGGTGATATCGAAGTTCCTCAAGCCATTGATGATCTTTTTCGGGCTTCCGCCCAAGACGGCATTCCTCTGGATAGTGGCCAATATCATCGGCCTGGCCTATGGCGCTGCTGCCATGTTGGATGAAATAGCACGTGGTCAATTAAAAAAACGCGAGGTATTGCTTATCAATACCCACATCTGCATCTCACATAGCAACCTTGAGGATTTGATATTACTTACCGCTTTGGGAGCAATAGGATGGATAATGTTGTTGATCAGATGGGCGATGTCAATCGTATTGGTATGGGAATTGAGGTTAGAATTTTACATCAAAGATGCCATTGCCAAAAGAAAAAATCGTAACTTTGTAATTTGAGCCGAATTTTTATGAATAACGAAAGAGTAAAATGTTTGATAATTGGAAGCGGACCCGCAGGGTTTACCGCTGCGATTTATGCTTCCAGGGCTGCTCTGGAGCCAGTCGTATATGAAGGTTTACAACCAGGTGGTCAGCTTACCACCACTACCGAAGTTGAAAATTTCCCTGGTTACCCCCAGGGTGTTTCAGGTCAGCAGATGATGGCAGACCTGCGGGCCCAGGCGGAGCGTTTGGGTGCCGATATAAGATATGGGATGGTAACGGAGGCAGACCTTTCCAAGAGACCCTTTAAGGTTACTGTAGATGATGAGAAAGTGATAGAGGCGGAGACTCTGATTATAGCTACCGGAGCTACCGCAAGGTATCTCGGTCTTCCATCTGAAAGCAAGTATAGGGGAATGGGTGTCTCAGCTTGCGCTACCTGTGACGGCTTTTTTTATCGCGGCAGGACTGTAGCTGTGGTAGGCGGCGGGGATACAGCCTGTGAAGAGGCATTATACCTGGCTTCCATTTGCAAAAAGGTCTATATGGTGGTAAGAAGAGATGTTTTCCGTGCCTCCAAGGCTATGCAAGAGAGGGTTGCTGCTACTGAAAATATTGAAGTTCTTTGGAATAGCAATACACAGGAGGTACTCGGAGATGATATGGGTGTGACCGGTATGCGCCTTATCCGTAAGGATGGAGTTGTTTATGAAAAGGCTATTGACGGCTTTTTCCTGGCTATCGGCCATCATCCCAATTCGGATATTTTCAAGGAGTGGATCACTACAGACGAAAATGGCTACATAGTTACGGACGGACGTTCTTCCAAGACCAATGTTCCCGGTGTTTTTGCAGCCGGCGATGTTCAGGATCCCAATTACCGTCAGGCCATAACTGCAGCAGCCAGCGGTTGCAAGGCGGCTCTGGATGCGGAGAAATTTATTTTAGAAAACAAATAACATCATGATAAAAAAGTACAGAATTATCCTGATATTCATTTCTTTCGCCCTTATGGGCCTGACAGCGTGTAAGTCGCAGTACGATGCCATCCTTCATGGCACTGATGTCCCTGCCAAATATGCGCTGGCTTTCGAAATGTTTGAAGCCAAGAAATATCTCAAGGCATCCCAACTTTTCGAATCACTGACCATTGCAACAAATGGTACACCCCAGGATGATACTGTACAATATTATTGGGGTTTGAGCAATTACTACTATGGTGATTATACCACGGCTGAGAGCAATTTCAGTCAGTTTATAAGCATTTATCCATTGAGTCCTTTTACGGAGAAAGCCAAGTTTTATCGTTTGGATTGTCTTTACAAAGGCACTTACCGATATGAACTCGATCAGCGTCCGACCTATAAGGCTCTTGGTGCCATTCACGAATTTGTGGTTGAAAATCCCGATTCGGAGTATATTGAGAGATGTCATAAGATGGCAGATGAACTCAATGGTCGATTGGAGCTCAAGTCCTACAAATCGGCCTACCTCTATTACCATATGGAGGATTATCTGGCAGCCCATTATGCTTTGAAAAATGTTCTCAAGGAGAATGCCGATAATCGTTATCGGGAAGAGGTACTCTATTACACGGCAATGTCGGCATACAAATATGCCTCAATGAGCGTTCCTGACAAGCGCCGCGAGCGGTATCTCATTTTTATAGATGACTATTTTAACGTCATCAGTGAATATCCCGAGTCACAATACCGCAAAGAGCTCGATGGGCTCTATGCTAAAGTCCAGAAACTTCTCAAGAAGAATTCCCCAGAAGAAAATAATTAATAACAATAATCATATAATGAGCAAAACTAAAACTATAAGCAACACTACGGAAACACGTAATCTTTCCGAACTCGCGGCCCCTACGGGTAATATTTACGAGTCCGTGAAGATTATTTCCATCAGGTCCAACCAGATTGCGGCTTCAGTTAAAAAGGAACTCAGCGAAAAGCTTGCGCAGTTTAAGAGTGAAGCGGATGCTCTCGAAGAGACCTTCGAAAATAAAGAGCAGTCGGAGATTTCCAAGTATTACGAAGCTCAACCCAAGCCCACTCTCGTTGCAATCAGCGAGTTTGAGGAGAATCAGATCTACTACCGCAAGGCAGAAGAGTAAAACTTTTGCCATTGCATAGAGTATCCGTATGCTCAGTAGATTGACAATACAGAATTATGCACTGATCGATTGTCTGGATATTTCTTTTCCGGACAATCTTGTCATTATTACCGGTGAAACGGGTGCAGGTAAGTCAATTCTGCTTGGAGCACTCTCGCTCGTGCTGGGAGGCCGTTCAGATATTTCTACACTCAAAGACCGTACACGCAATTGTGTGGTAGAGGCGATTTTTACCCTTGAAGAGGGGCGTGAATGCATATTGAGAAGGGTAATTACCCCGGCCGGTCGTTCGCGCATATTTATAGATGATGAGCCGACTACCTTGGTGAATATCAAAAATCTTTCCGAATCTCTTGTGGATATCCATTCGCAACATCAGAATCTTCTTCTCTCTCGTTCCGGATTCCAGACTTCAATCCTGGATCATTTTGCCGGTCTGACTGATGAGGTCACTGAATATGAAGCGGAATATGCGGAGTATTTGAATGTTTGTCGCGAAATATCGGATCTTGAGAAGAAAATTGCTGAGGCTGCCCGTACACGCGATTATCAGGAGTATCAGTATGAGCAACTGGAAGCGGCTTCTCTGATGGAGGATGAGTTAGAGGAACTTGAAGCGGAGCAATCAAAGCTGGCCAATAGTGAAGAGATATTACAGAGCATAGCCCGTATGGAATTCCTCTTCGAAGGGGAGGAGGATAGCATTTCTGCCCGTCTCAAGGAGATAGAATCTCTGTTGGGAAGGCTCTCTTCTTTTATACCTGAGTTTGGGCCGCTTGCGGAGCGTATTTCCTCATCAAGGATCGAACTCAAGGATATAGAGAGCGAGATTGTGAGTAGGGGAGCCTCTATCGTTACCTCTCCCCAGCGTCTGCAGATGGTGGACGAACGTCTTTCGATGCTCTACGATCTTATGCGAAAGCACGCGGTAGAGAGTATTCATGAGTTGATCTCACTTAGAGATTCGCTCGGGTCTCAACTGGAGGCATCGATGGATCTTTCGCTGGAAAAAGAGGCGGCAGAAAAGCGTAGAGATGCACTGAAAATCAGTTGTGATGCTCGTGCAGAGGCTATTTTTAATAAACGCTCCGAGGCCGCCCCATTACTTTCAAAGGAGATAGAGGAGTCGGTAAGGGCTTTGGAGATGCCCTTTGCACTTTTTTCAGTGCAGGTGGATCGGGATGGAGCTCTTTTCCTCTTTTCAGCCAATGGCGGTGAGCCAATGGAGCTCTCGAAGTGTGCCTCAGGAGGTGAACTCTCGAGGATAATGCTTGTCATCAAGGGATTGATGGCACAATATATCGGGATGCCGACAATGATTTTTGATGAAATAGATGCCGGAGTCTCGGGCAGTATTGCTGACAAAATGGGGCGCAAAATAGTGGAGATGGGACAAAATATGCAGATATTTGCCATTACCCATCTTCCGCAGGTTGCCAGTAAAGGCTCAGCCCACTATTTGGTTTACAAAACATTTGAGGAGGATGCCGAGCCCCATACCCGTATCAAGTACATAGAGGGTGAGGAGCGTGTCAGGGAGGTTGCCCGGATGTTGAGCGGTTCGGAACTTACGGCGGAAGCTTTGGCTAACGCGCGTGTTCTGTTGCAATCGGAATAAATTAATAATATATAAAAACAGTAAGAATAATGAGACTTATTATCCAAGAATCCTACGGAAAGATGTCGCAATGGGCAGCAGCCTACATCACAAAGAAAATTAATGATTTTGCACCTACGGCGGAGCGTCCTTTCGTATTGGGCCTTCCAACAGGATCAACCCCCCTTGGCACTTACAAGGAGCTGATCCATCTCCATAATATAGGGAAGGTGTCATTTAAGAATGTCGTTACATTCAATATGGACGAATATATCGGCATACCTGCGGATCACCCCGAGAGTTACAAAACATTTATGTGGACAAATTTCTTCTCCCATATTGACATTCCTGAAGAAAATGTAAACATATTAAATGGTAATGCTGAAGATCTCCATAAGGAGTGTGAGGAATATGAGCAGAAAATCCTCTCTTACGGTGGCATAAAACTCTTTATGGGTGGTATTGGTGCAGATGGCCACATTGCTTTCAACGAGCCGGGCTCTTCACTCACATCACGCACTCGTATCAAGTCTCTTACTACCGATACAATTTACGCAAATTCCCGCTTTTTTGACCATGATATCAATAAAGTGCCAAAAACGGCACTTACCGTGGGCGTGGGTACTATTATGGATGCCGAAGAGGTAATGATCCTCGTGAATGGACACAACAAGGCAAGGGCTCTCTATCATGCCGTTGAGGGAGCCGTCAACCATATCTGGACCATTTCAGTGCTTCAAATGCATCGTAAGGGGATCATTGTGTGCGACGACGCTGCTACGGTAGAACTCAAAGTGGGTACTGTAAATTATTTCAAGGATATCGAGAAAAACAATCTCGATCCAACTTCACTTTTTTAAAAGAACAATTATGCTGACCAGAGTACGTGCATACCTTTCCGCTGAAAAAGCGGATGCTATCATTGTTCCCTCAAACGACCCCCATTTTGGAGAATATGTACAGGAACACTACTGTACACGCGCCCTGTTAAGCGGATTTGACGGCTCCGCCGGTACTCTTGTCATAACACTTTCAGAAGCGGCCCTCTGGACCGACTCCCGTTACTTCATTCAGGCCGGTACTCAGCTTCAGGGCACCGGCATTGAACTTATGAAAATGGGAGTAGAGGGTGTGCCTGATATTGCTTCCTGGCTAAATGACCGCATTGATAATGGGGGTACGATATTGCTCGATGGGACACTCTTCTCTGCTGCCGAATATGCATCATACTGCAATAAGCTGAAAGCAAGGGTAATGGGGATTGCTGATCCCTTTGATGACATTCTTCCTGAACGTACACCGCTCTATTTCAGGCCGGTAATTCTGCAAAAAGAGTCTTATGCCGGACTCTCCGTGGCAGCCAAAAGGAAATTGGTTTTCTCCGAAGATCCGACTGACATTAAAATCTGTCGTATCCTTGTACGGTGTGATGATATAATGTGGCTCTGCAATATTCGCGGAAGTGATATTGATTACAATCCGGTAGCGCTATCCTATGCGCTGGTATTTCGTGACAGGATTTTGCTTTTTGCTAACGGAGAGTCATTTGAGGAGGCAGCCCTGGACTATCTCTCGTCACAACAGGTGGAAATTTTGGCCTATTCCTCATTTTACGACGTGTGTGAGGAGATGGCCGGAGATGATTCAATTCATTTCCTCTCTCCTGCAACATCCACTTCCATGCGTCTGGAATCAATTTTTGCCAAAGCAAAACATTTCAGCTACGAGCCGAGGGCTGAAGGCGAGGTGGCATATCGCAAGAGCATTAAAAACCAGGTTGAACTGGAAGGGTTCCGCAAGGCAAATCTTCTTGATGGCATTGCCTGGTGCAGAATCCTAAAATACATCGAAGATAATATCTCGGGCGGCACTCTCAACGAATACTCCATTGCCCGGCAGCTTATAGCATATCGTAGCACGAGTCCTTATTATCGCGGGGAGAGTTTCGAACCCATAGTGGCCCTAAATGCAAACGCAGCTTCAGCGCATTATAGTGCAACTTCTGACGAAGAGGCAGCCGTTGTCACTGCTCAGGGCTTTCTCCTGATAGATACAGGTGCTCACTATCCCTTTGGCACTACCGATACTACACGCACTATCCCTCTATCGGAGCTTACACCGACACAGATTGCTGATTATACTGCCGTACTTAAGGGTATGATAGAGCTTTCAATGGCCTCTTTCGTCAAAGGGACCACCGGATATCAACTCGATATTATTGCACGCCAGCCCCTGCTCTCACGTGGAAGACTCTTTTTCCATGGCACCGGTCATGGAATTGGTCACTACCTCTGTGTGCACGAAGGCCCTCAAAGCGTCCGTATGGATAGGGATAGCGGAGTGGCTCTCCTTCCCGGAATGGTGCTCTCCAACGAGCCGGCACTCTATCTCGAAGGAGAATATGGTATCCGTACCGAAAATGTGCTTGTAGTTGAACCCTTCACCGAGAATGAGTTCGGAACTTTCTACAGATTTGATACACTTACTTTAGTGCCTATAGAGACCTCCTGCATCGATCGGGAACAACTTGGAGATGAATGTGTACGTTGGCTCAACGACTACCATGACAATCTATATAAAAAAATCGCCCCACATCTTAATGATGAAGAGGCGAAATGGCTAAAAAATAAGTGCCGTCCTATTTGACGGTGATCTTTCTCTCGGGTGTGTACTCCACATCCCTGCTTTCAATATTGATAAATCCTCCATTTGGTCCGGTTCTGCGGAAACGAACATCATTTTGGAGCATATTCATCGGGCAATAGTATATATATTGAGGGAAATCCTTGCCGAGATAATTGATTACCTTGATGAAGTAGAGAAATGTGTCATGTCCGTGAAAGGCAAAAGGAGTGGGTTCGGTATGGAAAAGGGCCCGATAGCCGAGGATAAATTCCTTTGTAGCCCTATCACCGTAATCCACGAAATAATTGGTAGAAATATGGGCATTGACCTCGTGTAGCAGAACTCCTTCGATGGTCTCGAAATTTCTCACCCTGTTGGAGCAATAGAGTTTGATATTGTATCCGTGAAACTTTAGAACCCCCATATTTCTGATCACATCAGAAGCAAAAGCTTCTTGCTCCGAAGCCACTACGATATGGTGTTCCAAATCGGGATTCATTGTAGTAAGGAGTGAATCTATTATGGTCCTGCCACTGACAATATGGTATTTGATCTCATTATAGGGGAGTCCGGCAGAATCGATTGCGGCCATAATACTCTTTACATAGGGAGCTTCACCACCAGCCGCATCTGAGAATACCGTCAGCGTCGATTTATCTCCGAGATTAATTCTGCTTACAAGATTTTTAGTCTGTGTGGCTGCTGTGACAGGCATCTGAAAGAAATAGGGGTTGTGCAACGCGAGAGAGTCTGTCTGATAGTCTAGCGGAGAGACAAAGGGTATTTTGTTGTAATGGCAGTAGTCAGTAAAGGTGTTGAGTTGTCTTGCGTCGATGTGCCCCACTACAAGGTCGCAATCCCTTATCATGTTTTCACTGAAGATTTCGCCCAGCCAGGAGTATGTGGTTATATCTATTGTAGTAAGTGCTATATGTATTCCGGCCTCTTTGGCCTTTTCTATCGCCATCAGAGCTCCACTATAGAAGTCAAGATAGTTGGTGGAGGGTGTGGGTGAATGTGTGTCGAAGGGAAGTATAAGCGCAATTTTTATAGGATTTCTCCTGTCAAAATGGGGGACCTGCTTAAGCCTCTCAATTGCCGCGAGGGATTCACTCTCACTTAGCTGTTCAAAGGGAAGATCTTCCTTCATCTCTTTAATGCCATTTTCATCCTCTTCCAACAACTCATCCGGATCATCAACTGTTTCAGGATCCTCCAATTGCTTTTTGATTGGGATGCGGATTATCTGTTTGAATTTGATGCGCGGGCTCTCAAGGTCGTTAAACTCCATGATCTCTATTACGGAGACTCCATATTTTCGGGAGATGGTGTTGAGGGTTTCAAAGAGTTTTACCTTGTGATTGATATAATCTCCCCCGGGTAGCTGCTGCTCCATCTCCTCCATCTCCTCCATCTCCTCTTCTCTCTTCTCATGCTGCTCTTGCGCAGGCCGGATCGGTGGAGTAGTCTGACTGATCTCAGCTTTGTCCGTTGTAGGGATATAGATGATTTTACCTGCTTTGAGTCCCTCTTTAAGTTGAGGATTGGCTTTGAAGAGCTCTTCTGAGTCCACATTGTAGGCTTTGCAGAGCGAGTAGATGGTCTCTCCCGGCTGCACATTGTGGACAAAATAGATCTTGCCGCTGATGTTGACCTTCTCGGTAGAAATGGTGATTACGGGAGGGATAACGTTTTGTGCCCTCAAAGGAAGGATAAGTAGCGTTAGAAAGAGTATTATGAGGGTTCTTTTCATATGGGAAGTCTGGCGAGCATATTCTTGATGTTCTCTTCTATTCTTGCATAGATCTCATCATAGCTCTCTTTTTGAAATTCTTTACCTATGAGTTTTTCGTAAAGTTCGATATACCTGTCGGAAATGATACCGACCCGTTCCGGAGTCATTTCAGGGACGATCTGTCCCGGTTCTCCACGGAAACCGTTCTCCATAAGCCACTCTCTTACAAATTCTTTGGAGAGCTGTCTCTGTTGTTCCCCCTTGTCAAATAGCTCCTGATAGGTGTCTGCATAGAAGTATCGCGAAGAGTCCGGAGTATGAATTTCATCTATGAGGTATATTTCACCATCCTTTTTTCCAAACTCATATTTGGTGTCAACAAGTATGAGTCCGCGTGAAGCGGCAATTTCGCAACCCCTCTGATAAAGGGCGAGGGTTATGCGCTCAAGCTCCTCATAATCTTCACGGGATACAATCCCCTTCTCTATAATCTCCTCTTTGCTGATATCCTGGTCGTGACCGCCAATCTCGGCTTTAGTGGTGGGAGTGATGATGGGATGTTCAAATTTCTGGTGTTCCCTCATGCCTTCGGGAATATGAACGCCGCATATCATTCTTTGTCCCGATTTGTAGCTTCTCCAGGAACTGCCTGTGAGATAGCCGCGAACAATCATTTCTATGGGGAGTGGTTCACACTTATAACCCACGGTTACCATTGGGTCGGGAGATGCTATTTTCCAGTTTTTGACGATATCGGAAGTCCGGTCGAGGAAAGAAGAGGCAATCTGATTGAGTACCTGTCCTTTGTAGGGAATACCTTTGGGAAGTACCACGTCAAAGGCGGAAATCCTGTCTGTAGCTATCATTACAAGGTATTTGTCTGCTATAAAATAGACATCCCTCACCTTTCCTACATATTTGGATGTTAGTCCTGAAAAATCAAACTCGGTACGTGTTATTGCATTCATAATAGTGAATAAGGAGCTGTTTATGAAAATTGCCGCATCAGTCAGTCGTTATACTGGGCTGATACGGCAATGTATTGTCCGGTATAATCTAGTTTTTGTTCCTGACTTTGATGTATTCGGCGTTGAGACCTTCAACCACTTCCTGAGTAATGTCGAGAGCTACATTGCCCACGATGATGGTATTATTCATATCGGTAGTGGTAAGAATAGCTGCATAACCGCGCACCTTGTTGTACTCCTCAAGGTAGGTCTTGATAGCGTAGATTATTTGGTTGTTCATCACAAATTCCTTCTCCTGGAGCTCAAGTTGTTTTTGATTGGCAAGATTCTGAAGTTCCTGCTGACGTTTCAGGAGGGCATTTTGCTGCTGTTCGGCATTTGAACGGGTAAGAAGACCCTTCTGGTACTGGTTTTCAAAGCTCTTCATATCGCTTTCGAGCTTTCTTCCTCTTTTGTTGAGGTCGTCCTGAACAGCCTGAGCTTCTGCCTGGAAGGTTGAAGAGAGATCGCTTGCCATATCATATTGCATGATAAGGGTGTCCATACGTATATAGACTATGTCGCCTCTTTGAGCCATTACCTCTGAATCGCCTTCGGGAATGGTTACCTTGGGATTCTTGTCACCTATAAATTGAAATACCAGTACAACTGCAGCCATAACGAGAGCGAGAACGCTGAGAATTATCGGCGTTCTGTTGCAGCCGGATGATTGAACATTGTTTTCCATAAAAAATCTTTATAAACTTAATTTATACTTAATTGATATTTTCGTAAGAACAAATATCGTGCAAATATAGTTAAAAATCGGATAATTGCTCCAAATATGCGGCAATTGTCTTCTCTAGTCCCATATAGAGAGCATCGCTTATAAGTGCGTGACCTATTGAAACTTCAAGCAGATTGGGAATCATTTGGCGCAGATAGCGGAGATTCTCCAGATTCAGGTCATGGCCGGCGTTGAGGCCAAGACCTAGACGAGTGGCCTCTTCTGCCGCCTTGACGTAGGGTTCTATTGCTTGTTCACGATTTGATGCATAGCCGGTAGCGTAAGCTTCGGTATAGAGCTCAACACGATTGCAACCGGTCTCAGCAGCATATTGTATCATTTCAATAACGGGATCCACAAAGATGGAGGTGCGGATACCGGCATCGTTGAATTTTTTACAGATCTTTTGCAGATAAGCCAGGTTGCGTTTTGTGTCCCATCCGGCATTTGATGTAAGGACATCCTCGGCATCCGGCACAAGTGTTACCTGTGCGGGGCGAATTTCCATTACAAGGTCTATGAAAGAGGGGACGGGGTTGCCCTCGATGTTGAATTCGGTTGTAAGCACCGGTTTGAGTTGGTAGACATCGCTATATCTGATGTGTCTCTCATCGGGTCTGGGATGAACGGTGATGCCTTGGGCGCCAAACTTTTCACAATTGATTGCTGCCTTCACCACATCGGGAAGGTTGCCACCCCGGGCGTTTCGAACAGTGGCAATTTTGTTGATGTTTACACTTAATTTTGTCATATTTACAAAAATACATAATTTTGACAAATTTAGCATTATAAATGGAACAGAGCATAAAGATTGCAATTTTGGGCAGAGAGGTGAGGAGTGGATATCGTACCCGGCTCACTCTCCTTTTGGATGAACTTTCCTCCCGGAGAGTGAGTTTTGTATGGTATGCTCCTTTTCTGGAGCAACTTTCCAAAGAGGGTCTGAGAACCCCTCCCGGAGAGATTTTTACTTCCAGTGAAGATCTTCCTGATGATGTGAGTCTCTTCCTCTCTCTTGGTGGTGATGGTACTTTCCTCTCTTCGATCACCTATGTCAGGGATAGGGGGATACCGGTGGCCGGCATTAACTTCGGCCGCCTGGGCTTTCTGACTACCGCAAAGGTGGGTAAAGAGCCTCCTCTCTGGATAGATGATCTGCTTGAGGGACGCTATTCGCTGGAGCAACGTGATCTTCTCAGGATTGATTGCGACTCGGTACCCGGGGATTTCTATCCCTATGCCCTGAATGAAATTTCCATCCATCGCCAGGGCCCTGCAATGCTCTCCATGACTATAAAAATTGATGGCCGGCCGCTCCCTGTTTATCGTGCGGACGGTATTGTGATAGCTACTCCTACCGGCAGTACCGCATATTCTCTTAGTGTTGGCGGACCGATAGTGACACCCGATTCCGAAGTGCTCATTATTTCCCCGATAGCGCCCCACAACCTCAATGTGCGTCCGCTGGTAGTCCCTTTGACTTCGACCCTCGAGCTTACACTTTCTTCGGGAGACGAGCCTGCGATTGTTACTATGGATAATCGCTCCTTTACGCTCCCTTCCGGTGGATCGGCACTTATTACCAGAGGTGAATTTCCCTTTGTATATGTCTCACTTTTTGACAATCATTTCATTAAAGCAATACAAGATAAGCTCCTTTGGGGCGAAGACAAACGCAATGACATCTGAAATTATAAATATTCCCGCACACGTAGCGATAATAATGGACGGCAATGGGCGTTGGGCCGGTAAACAGGGCCGTGAGCGTCTTTTTGGCCACGAGGCCGGAATTGAAAGTATAAAAGTAGCCGTTGAATATGCAAAAGAGCGAGGCATCAGATATTTGAGTCTGTTTGCTTTTTCCGAGGAGAACTGGGGCCGTCCCGATGAGGAGGTAGAGGGCCTGATGTCCCTTATCAGCGGTGCGATTTTAGAAGAAAGATCACTATTTCTTGAGGCCGGTGTCAGGTTACGTGTTATCGGTAATAGAGAGCCTCTTCCGGAGAATATTCTCGCTATTATTGATGAGACGGAGGCTGATACCCTCAATAATTCGTTACTTGATCTGATAGTAATGCTCAGTTACAGTGGCAGATGGGATATCCTCGGAGCAGCACGCCGCTATGGCGAAATGTGTGCAGATGCTGCCGGAAAAGGACTTCCGCTGCCCTCTCTGGACGAAGATTCATTTTCCGGACTACTTGGTACTCATGGCATTCCCGACCCCGACCTCATCATACGCACAAGTGGCGAATTGCGCCTAAGCAACTACATGCTTTGGCAGGCTGCCTACACGGAACTCTACTTCACGGAGGTTCTTTGGCCTGATTTTCGCAAAACTGATTTTGACATGGCGTTGGCGAGCTTTAACAACAGGCAGCGTCGCTTTGGCAAACTAAAATAAAAAGGCTATCTTTGTAAACTTATTACTTGATGTTTGATGAGACATATTAGGCTGATCCTGATCCTGTTTTTTCTGCTTCCCTGTGCTGCTGTGTCAGCGCAGGAAGTTATTTTAGGAGAGGATGTGGAGATCGATTATTTAAACCCAAAGACTTACACGGTAGGGGGCGTATCTATTGAGGGCCTCAAATCACGAAGGGCAGACCAGGTGCTTTCCGTACTTGGCCTTCACGAGGGAGACGTTGTTCAGATCCCCGGCGCGGATGTATCAGCTGCTCTCAAGAGGGTTTGGCTACAGAGGGCATTCGCGACGGTCGGACTATTTGTTGACTCGCTTTCGCCTTCGCGCGATACTGCTTATCTGGTGCTTAAGGTGAAAGAACGTCCGAGGGTTATCAGATGGGACTTTAAAGGGATTAGAAATTCAGACCGCGATGAGCTCAGGGATAGGCTGACGCTCAAAAGGGGAGGGGAGCTTTCAGATTATGTGATTTCCACCTCTACAAACATTATCAAGAGATATTTTAAGGAGAAGGGTTTTCTCAATGCTAAAGTAAATGTGATCCAGCAGGCTGACTCCATCATCAACAATGCCGTTACTGTCACATTTGATATCAACAGAGGAAAGAAAGTTAAGGTCAGGACCATCTCATACGAAGGCATAGGTGAGTTTTCCAAATTTAAGCTCGACAGGGCGATGAAGAAGACCAAGGACTCCAAATGGTACAACCTCTTCTCATCCAAAAAATTCAATGAGGATGAGTATGAAAACGACAAACAGCTTCTTATAGATGCATTCAATGAGGCCGGTTATCGTGATGCGAAAATTCTTCGTGATTCGATCTACGAGATAGAAGAGGGCAGACTCGGCATTCATTTTGTCATCGATCAGGGTAAAAAATATTATTTCAGAGATATCACGTGGACCGGAAACTCCGAATATACCGAAGAGCAGCTTAACTCCATTCTTCGTATTGAAAAGGGTGCCGTCTATGATGTGGTAACAATGGAGAAACGCCTTTTCGGTGGAGAGAAGGAGAATGATATGAACATCTCAAAACTATACCGTGATCAGGGGTACCTCTTTTTTAATGTTACTCCGGTTGAACTCACCATCGATGGTGACTCGGTGGATGTTGAGATGCGTATGATCGAGGGCAAGCCGGCCACATTCAACAATATAATCATCAACGGAAATACAATTACCAATGAAAAGGTGGTGCGAAGGGCGGTTTTTACTCGTCCGGGCTATCTTTTCCGTCAGACTGATTTCGAGCGTTCCGTGCGTGAGATTGCCTCTATGGGCCATTTTGATGCAGAACATGCCGCAGACCCCGCCAAGGGCTATGCTTTGATACCAAATCCGCTTAACAATACCGTGGACATAACCTACAATGTTGAGGAAAAGGCCAATAGTCAGCTGGAACTTTCCGGCGGCTGGGGCAATAATACATTCGTGGGTACTCTTGGAGTAAGTTTCAACAATTTCTCCACCTCCAACTTCTTTAAGAAAGAGGCCTGGAGACCGGTTCCACTGGGCGATGCCCAACAACTGGCCATCAGGTTCCAAACCAACGGTTCATATTATACTGCATTTACAGCAAGTTTCGTTGAGCCCTGGCTTACCGGCAAGAAGCCTACTTCACTCAATATATCAGCATATTTTACACGCCAGACCAATTCTTACTCCACCTATTATTATCAGGTACTCAATGATGACGAGTATATGGAGATTTTTGGTGCTGCAGTCGGACTTGGTACACGCCTTAAATGGCCGGATAACTATTTTGTGCTGTACAACCAGCTCGGTTGGCAGTCATATCGCCTTAAGGACTGGCGGTACAATTTTATTTTCTCTACCGGAGTGTCGCACAACATAAGCTGGACTACCACTTTGACACGTAACTCAACCGACCAGTCAATTTATCCGCGAAGCGGTGCAGATATCTCATTCTCATTACAGTTGACTCCTCCATTTTCGCTTATGGGGGCCAATCGCAACAAGGACTATAACCAAATGTCCGTGCAAGATCACTACAAATGGATTGAGTATCATAAATGGACCTTTAGAGGAGCTGTCTATACAAGGCTCATAGGTGACCTTGTACTTATGACGAGAGCACAATTTGGCTACCTGGGTCATTACAATAAAAATTATGGTTACTCACCGTTTGAGGGCTTTATACTTGGCGGTGACGGAATGTCGGGTTACAACACTTACGGTTCAGAGGTTATCGGACTCAGAGGTTATGAGAACTACTCTCTCACACCCTATATAAACAATGCATACGCAGGCAATGTCTATGACAAGTTTACTATCGAGCTCAGATATCCGGTAATCATGCAGCCCAACTCTACGATCTATGCATTACTCTTTCTCGAAGGAGGTAACTGCTGGTCGGATATACGCCAATTCAACCCCTTCCACATTAAACGTTCCGCAGGAGCGGGCGTAAGGGTGTTGCTTCCAATTGTGGGCATGCTCGGTATTGACTGGGGCTATGGATTTGATGCTGACAATCCTGAAGAGAGAAGTCAGTTCCACTTCGTTATAGGACAACAATTTTAATAAAAAAATAATTTTTAAGATGAAAAAGTTTTTATTATCATTAGCCGCACTAACCGTTTTCGGTTTCTGTGCTCAGGCACAAAAGGTGGCTTATATCGATACAGAGGTAATATTGGCGGCCATTCCAGAATATCAGGCTGCACAGAGTGAACTTAATGGGCTTTCTGATAAGTATAAAGCCATTATTGAGGCTGAAGTTGGTGAGATAGATCAACTCTATCAAACATATCAGCAGATAAAGCATACGCTTACTGCTGCTCAGCGTACTGCCAAAGAGCAGGAGATTATCTCCAAAGAACAGGTTGTCAAGAGTAAACAACGTATATACTTTGGGGAAGATGGCATTATGGCCAATAAATCGGAAGAGCTGATCGGCCCCATTCAGGCAAGGGTCAATTCGGCAATTGAAATTGTCGCGGAACAGGACGATTATGTTTTGATAATAGACCTTGCAATCACTCCAGGAGTGGTCTATAAGAACTCAAAGTACGACCTTACTCAGCAAGTATTGGAATTAGTTCAGAATAAATAACAAATAACATATAATAACTAATTATAGATATGAAACGTATTGTAACTATCATTTTCCTCCTTGCAGGACTGGGATTCTCGGCAAATGCTCAGGAATTCAAGTTCGGTCATATCAACACTCAGGAGCTTATTTACCTGATGGCTGAAATGGATACCGTGCGTATGAGACTTCAAGTGATCCAGACTGACATTATTGAGACTATGCAGGGCATGGAGGATGAATACCAGACAAAGTACACCGAGTACACCCGCAAACAGGCAACCTGGACCGTGGCAGTAAGGGAAGCAAAGGAAAAGGAGATCCAGGATCTTATTTCACGTTTGCAACAATTCCAGCAAACTGCACAACAGGAGATGGCACAGCAGGAGCAAGAGCTTTCAGCACCCGTTTTCCAAAAGGCACAGGTAGCAATAAACAAGGTAGCAAAGGACCTTTCATTGACCTATGTCTTTAATACAGCATCGGGTGCCCTTATATATATGGATGATTCGGTATCCATAGATCTGCTCCCGCTTGCGAAGAAGGAGCTCGGTATCCCCGAAGACAAGGTGACTCCGACACAGCTTCAGCCGCAGCAATGACTAAAGTAAAGACAAGCTTAATAATCAATTAATTATTCAATAAAAAACTATTCTTTTATATGCAACACAAAGTTATCGACATGCAGAATGTCGTAATTCGTTTTGCTGGTGATTCCGGAGACGGAATGCAGCTTACAGGTACCCTGTTTGCAGATGCATCCGCTCTATTTGGAAATGAAATTTCCACCTTTCCGGACTACCCCGCCGAGATTCGCGCACCTCAGGGTACCGTGTCAGGCGTTTCGGGCTTCCAGGTACACATTGGAAGTGGTGAAGTCAACACTCCCGGTGATTTCTGCGATGTGTTGGTGGCAATGAATCCAGCTGCTCTCAAGGCAAATGCGAAGTGGGCGAAACCTACCGCAACTATTATTATCGATAGTGATGCATTTGACGAAGCGGGCATCAAGAGGGCGGGTTTTACCACTCTTGATCCTTTTGCTGAGCTTAAAATCGAGGACAGGAATATCATTCCTTCCCCCATCACTACCCTTACTAAGGAGAGTCTAAAAGAGAGCGGTCTCGACAATAGAGCGATCCTACGTAGTAAGAATATGTTTACTCTCGGCATGTGCTTCTATCTCTTCAACAGGGATCTGGACTACACCAACGACTATCTTGAGAAAAAATTCAAGAAGAACCCCGCATTGGTTGAGGCCAACAAAAAGGTGCTTTTCGATGGCTTCAACTACGCGAGCAATATTCACGCTATAGCAAATACTTATATGGTGCAGCCTGCTCCCCAGGAGAAGGGGGTATATCGCAATATCAATGGCAACCAGGCAACTGCTTGGGGGCTGATGGCAGCGGCGGAGAAGAGCGGACTTCCTCTCTTCTGTGGCTCGTACCCCATCACTCCGGCTACCGGAATTCTTGAGGAACTTGCTATTCACAAGAACCTTGGAGTTAAAACCATGCAGGCAGAAGATGAGATTGCAGGTATTTGTACAGCCATAGGAGCTGCCTATGCAGGCAATTTTGCCGTGACTACCACTTCAGGTCCCGGTCTCTCGCTCAAATCGGAGGCTATGGGTCTTGCTATGATTACAGAGCTTCCCCTTGTGATCGTAGATGTTCAGAGAGGTGGTCCTTCCACAGGTATCCCCACCAAAACCGAGCAGACAGACCTTGCACAGGCTCTCTACGGCCGTAATGGCGAGTGCCCGATTGCAGTAATTGCAGCGCACTCCCCTTCACACTGTTTTGATGCCGCATTTTATGCCGGTAAGTATGCGATGGAACATATGATGCCTGTGATTCTTCTTACTGAGGGCTTTCTTGGTAACGGTTCCGAACCCTGGAAAATCCCTTCCATGAAGGATTATCCTGCAATTAAACCTCCTATCATTGACTCCAGTGAAGGTGCTTTTAAACCCTATCACAGAGATCCCGAAACATTTGTGCGTAAATGGGCATGGCCCGGAAAGGCAGGTCTTGAGCACAGAGTCGGTGGCCTTGAAAAGAATCCCGATGGTGTAATCTCTTCGGATCCCATCAACCACGAGAAGATGTGTGCGGCAAGGGCTGAAAAGGTTGCCCGTATGGCTAATTTTATTCCTGACCAGAAGGTAATCGGAGCCGACAAGGCGGATGTACTTATAGTAGGTTGGGGTGGTACTTTCGGTCATCTTTACACTGCAGTACAGCAGATGCAGTCAGAAGGGAAGAGCGTTGCTCTGGCCCATTTTGATTTTATCAATCCTCTCCCCAAGAATACTGCAGAGGTATTTGCACGCTACAAGAAGATTTTGGTGTGCGAGCTCAACTCAGGTCAGTTCGTGGATTATTTGAGAGCTAAATTGCCCGATTTCAAATATTTACAATACAATAAAGTTCAGGGACAGCCCTTTATTGTAAAGGAAATTGTGGATGCAGTTAACAATATTCTTTAATCTTTGAAAATATACTATTATGGCATATACAGCACAAGATTTTAAGAGCAATCAGGAAGTAAGATGGTGTCCCGGCTGCGGAGACCATGCAGTACTGGCATCCATCCACAGAGCTCTTCCCGAAGTTTGCGAAGCTTTGGGTTACACCAAGGAAAGAATCGTATTCGTATCAGGTATCGGCTGCTCTTCAAGGTTGCCTTACTATATGGATACATTCGGATTTCACGGAATTCACGGTCGTGCGACTGCGATTTCAACAGGAATGAAGGTTGCAAATCCCAAGCTCAGCATCTGGCAGGCTACAGGTGACGGTGATGCGCTTGCAATTGGCGGCAACCACTTTATCCACGCCATTCGCAGAAACATAGATATCAATATCATCCTCTTTAATAACCAGATTTACGGTCTGACAAAAGGACAGTACTCTCCAACGTCCAGACTGGGAATGATCACCAGGACTTCCCCCTATGGTACGGTTGAGAATCCTTTCAATCCGGGTGCACTTGCACTTGGTGCCGGAGCTACATTTTTTGCGCGCAGTCTCGACTCTGAGGTAAAACTGAGTCAGGATCTCTTGGTGGCTGCTGCAAAGCATGACGGTACTTCGGTTGTTGAGATGCTTGTCAACTGCGTTATCTTTAATGATGGCGCTCACGCTACCATTTCCGATCGTGAGCACCGTGCAGACAGGACCATTATTCTCCGTCACGGAGAACCGATGATATTCGGAAAGAACAAAGACAAAGGTTTGATACTTCGCGACAAGAATCTGGAAGTTGTCACCATTGGCAAAGATGGCATCGGAGTGGATGATCTGCTTGTTCACGATGCACATTGTGAGAATGTCAGCATACACAACCTGCTGGTAAACATG
>JAAZMM010000053.1 GCA_012798805.1 Bacteroidales bacterium | reverse complement strand
TGCCTGAAGTCCGTCACCGCGAGGAACGGCCTAGGGCAAAACTGATGACTGGGGCTAAGTCGTAACAAGGTAGCCGTACCGGAAGGTGCGGCTGGAACACCTCCTTTTTGGAGTTTAACTTGATACATAGCGATGTTTCGCATTTTGTCTTCCATTTATTATACAGTCTCTTAGCTCAGTTGGTTAGAGCGCTACACTGATAATGTAGAGGTCACTGGTTCAATTCCAGTAGAGACTACCATGGGGGTATAGCTCAGTTGGCTAGAGCGCCTGCTTTGCAAGCAGGAAGTCGTCGGTTCGACTCCGACTATCTCCACCAAAGGAAAAGGCAACCAATCTCGGTTGCCTTTTCTCTTTGGTGGAGACTTCAATCCGCCTTTACTCCACACTACATACTCAGAACTAACTTGGATTCCCTTGGGGAACCAAAGCAGCGCAGAAGCGCTGCCTTCAATTTCGCTGAATTGTTATGGCCTCCTAATCTTGCCTTTTCTCTTTGGGGGAGACTTCAATCCGCTTCACTACATACTACACACTTGGAACTTTGAACTATTTAGCGTTGCTGAAATGAAATGGGAATTGTGAGGAATTGTTCAACGGGGGTGCCATTTTTTGCTTTGGCCGGTTCCCATTTGGGAGATGATGCAACGAGGGAGAGCATCAAGGCATCCAGCTCTTCACATACGCTTTCCATAATCCTGACATCCTTTACGTTTCCATTTTCGTCAACGACGAAACCAACCTTCATATTGCCGGAGTGATTGCACCCTTCGGGTATGACAATTCGCTGATTCAGCCATTTAGTGAAATTATTCATATTTCCACCCTCGAAAGTAGGCATTGTTTCGGGCTCCACAAGATAGAAAGGAACTAACTCATCCTTTTTCTTTCCATACCTTACAACGACAATTTCCTGTAACTCTTGCGGAGTCTTGAGGGTAATAACGATGACGCCGTTTGCAGCTCTCTCTCCATATTTCTTCTTTGCTGCCCCATTTTTTAATACCTCAATCGAGCTGATTCTGTTATTGTCAAGATTATTCAATTCTTCGCGGGAAATCTCCTTTTCCTCTCCCCACGCCTGTCGCAGGATATATAAAGGATTTGCTTCATCAGGCCCGATACTAATTTCATTTTGTGTTGTATTTCCCTCTTTTTCATTAACTTTGTCCATAGGGAAATAGACTGTTTGAGCTTGCAGGCCTATGGCCAGGCCCACGAGCGGGAGCAGATAGAGCACCCGCAAACCTCTCTTAAGAGGTGATTTTGATTTTGACATCATAGTAATACGATTTTTAAGGATACTGTGATTAAAGCTGTTGGCAACTGAGTAACCGCTCTTGCTGACAGCTTTTTTTATTAATAAATATTGGTATTCTTTGAGGTTGGCTCCGCTGCGGAGAACTGCATCGTCTGCCTGATACTCATGAAGCTCCTGTAGGTCTGCTCTGAGCATCCAGATAGCAGGATTGAACCATTGCAAAGCAGAGAGAATATCCACCAGTAGAAGTTCTACCGAGTGCCTGTGGCTTATGTGTGCTTTTTCGTGGGCAATAATCGGCTCGTTTGGGCTATTCCAATCCTTTCGCGACATCACAATATATCGCATCCAGCTGAATGGGTCAATATCCCGCTCAGTGACGATAACCATGCAACCATTTTCTTTCCTGACCATTTCTCCGCGCCTTATAATGCGCAAAATGGAGAGAATAGAGATGAGGACACGAATCAGCACAAAAACTACACCTGCGAAAAATAGGATAGTGAGTACTATTTGCCACCAGGGCTCAACAGAGTTATCTGCTGCACTAACTATTGAGGGGAGCCCTGCTGTCACTTCTCCGGCCGGTTCCGGAGCTATTTCCATCGGCCGGTGGATAGTAATGATACAGAGCGGCAGCAAGAAACTCAGCGCCGCTGTTGCAACAAGCACCACGCGGTTGAAACGATGGAAGGTCTCCTTTTTCAGGAGAAATCTGTAAAAAAGGTAAAAAATAAGTAGAGCAACGGCCACTTTGCCGTTATATATAAGGAAGGACAACATAGCTATTTCTCTTTTTCAATAAGTTCAATTAATTCCTTGAGCTCTTCAACCGAGATCTTCTCCTCCTTTACCAGTGCCGAGACTGCATTGATATAGGAATTATCAAAATATTTGTCAATCAGACGAACAAGCGAGCGCTGCTTGTAATCCTCCCGGGTTACCTTGGCGAAGTATTGATAGGTGGGGCCATAAGCCTTATGGCCAATGAACCCTTGCTCCTGTAGCGTGCGCACCTGAGTGCTTAGTGTGCTGAAGTGCGGCCGTGGTTCGGGGTACAATTCGCGCAATTCTCTCACAAAGAGCGGCCCATTGTCCCAGAAGTGGTTCATTATAATCTCTTCTTTTTTCGTTAAGCGTTTCATAAGCATTCTTTTATTACTTCAACGCAAAGGTAACTAAAAAATTTAGTTACACAACTATTTTTTATAAATTTTCAATTAATTTTTATAAATATTGCCTCGAAAAAGAGTCGCCTGATAGCTATATGATTCTTTATGAGAGCTTTATGGTTATTTTTTACATAAATTCTGACGAATTCGACCATTTTGACGCAAAAAAGCGACCCGAAGGTCGCTCTTAATTTTTCGAAACTCGATACTCAGAACTTACCCTACACAGCAATCTTCCGCAACTACACACTACATACTACCCACTACCCACTACCCACTACAAACTACTTCTTAACTATTCTCCAGCGGAGACGCCAGCGGCCGTTATCAAAATCGGATGAAATAATTTTGAATGTGCCGATTTCGCTAGTGTTGGCCACATGTGCACCTATGCAGGCACAGGCATCATAGTCGCCTACGCGTACAATGCGGAGCATTTCGGAGGCATCATCGGGGAGTTTACTCAGGTCCACTATGGATGCTGCCTCTTCCTGAGTAAGAAAGCTCTCAGTCACATCCAGATTAGAAGCAATCACCTCGTTAACCCTTTTTTCGATTAGGGCAATCTCTTCAACAGTCGGCTCCCTATCCAGCCGGTAATCGCATTTGCTCTTTTTGCGCTCAACATGGGCATTATATGACCGGCCACAGCCAAACATCTTCACCATAGTACCATTGAGTATATGCTCGGCAGTATGTGCAGGCGGATGATCCTCTTTGTTATGAGTATTGAGAATGGGTTTTGTCATAACTCTACTCCTCCGCGTAAAGTGAGATTAGGTTAAGGATTACCTGCACTGCTTTTTCCATGCTTTCGACGGGGACAAATTCGAGTTTGCCGTGGAAGTTGTGGCCGCCGGCAAAGAGGTTGGGGCAGGGGAGTCCCATAAATGAGAGTCTTGCACCGTCGGTGCCTCCGCGGATGGGCTTGATGTTTGGTGTAATACCTGCAAGCTCCATTGCCTTGACTGCTTTGTCAACGATATGGTAGTGAGGCTCCACCTCTTCACGCATATTATAGTACTGGTCTTTCATCTCCAAAGTAATGATGTCGCCGTACTTTGTGTTGAGGAAATCAACGCAGGAGGTCATGAGGGCCTTTTTTTGATTAAAGAGCTCCATATCGTGGTCGCGGATAATATATTGTATGGTGGCAGTTTCTACTGTCCCATTGAATCCGATGATATGGAAAAAACCTTCGTAATGCTCAGTAAATTCGGGTCTTTGCTGCACAGGTAGCATGGCGTTAAGCTCCATTCCGATCAACACAGCATTCACCATCTTATTTTTGGCATATCCCGGGTGGATATTGCATCCTTGGATAAATATTTTTGCGCTGGCAGCGTTGAAGTTTTCGTACTCGAGCTCTCCGATCTGGCCTCCGTCCAACGTATATGCATATTTGGCACCGAACTTTTCAACATCAAAGTGGTCAACGCCGCGCCCGATCTCCTCGTCTGGAGTAAAACCGATCTTGATGGGTCCGTGAGGGATCTCCGGATGCGACATTATATACTCAGCGGCGCACATTATCTCTGCAACACCCGCCTTATCATCAGCTCCCAGCAGCGTTGTGCCATCTGTGGTAATAAGTGTCTGCCCTTTGTACAGAAGTAACTCGGGGAAGTCCTTAACACGTAAGTAGAGGTCCATCTCTTTATTGAGCAGTATATCCCTTCCGTCATAATTTTCCACAATCTGTGGCTTAATATCATGTCCGGGTGCATCCGGAGCCGTATCCACATGCGCAATGAAGCCAATGGCAGGTACCTCTTTCTCCATATTGGAGGGGATAGTGGCCATCACATAGCCATCTTTATCGAGAGATGCATCGGTGATGCCCATATCCTTTAGTTCCTGCACCAATTGCATTGAGAGCGCAAGCTGTTTTGCGGTTGAGGGTTGACTATCCGATTCGGGGTCGGATTGAGTGTCAAATGAGATATATCTGAGAAATTTGTCTTTTACACTTTCCATATTATTTCTGTTTTTGAACTTTCATAGATGACATTATCACATATATTACAAGTGCTATAAGAGGTATGATGGCAATAGCTTCACCGTAGGTTGCATGCCAATCTGTAAGGAACCAATCCACTTTTGCAAACTTGAGGATTGCGCTCACAACTCCCATAAGCGCACCACCGGCGATAAATCCGGAAGCGATAAGAGTACCCTTCTGCTGACGAGCAGCATTTATCTCCTTATCCTTGCTGCGTGTGCTTACAAACCATGCGATGGCTCCACCGAGGAGCAACGGGAGGTTGAGGTCAATGGGAATGAACATACCCAGGCAAAATGCGAGTGCCGGTATCTTAAAGAGAGTGAGGAGGATAGCGATAATTGCTCCGATTCCGTAAAGGAACCAGGGGGCACTGCCTCCCTCCATCATCGGCTTGATAACGGCTGCCATAGCGTTGGCCTGAGGGGCTACAAGTGCACCTTCACCAACAAATCCGTAGGTTTTATTTAGAACTATCACCACTCCGGCTACTGTTACAGCTGCAACCAGCACACCGAGGAACTTCCATTTCTCCTGCTTTGCAGGGGTGGTGCCTATCCAATATCCGATCTTGAGGTCGGTAATAAAGCCACCGGCGGTGGAAAGTGCTGTGCAGACTACTCCTCCGATCAGCAGCGAGGCTACCATACCTGCATCACCTTTCAGTCCTGTGGCTACAAGTACCAGAGCAGTGATAATCAGAGTCATAATGGTCATGCCACTTACAGGGTTGGTACCTACGATAGCTATAGCATTGGCAGCGACTGTGGTGAAAAGGAAGGCAATGATCGCTACCACCAGCATTCCGACAAGTGCCTGCCATACGGTATGAACCACTCCACCGAAAGCAAAGAATGCGAAGACTGCAAGCAGTGCTACAGCCACACCCATTACTATACTCCTCATAGAGATATCTTGATCAGTACGCTTAACTTCCACCTTTTCTCCTCCACCCTTCTTGCTAAATTCACCAACGGCGAGCTTAACTGCCGATCCGATAACTTTCGAAGATTTGATGATACCGATTATACCCGCAGTAGCAATACCTCCGATACCGATCAGGCGAGAGTAAGTCCTGAAGATCTCATCAGCGGACATCGCTCCAAGGGCTGCTGAAAACTCCATTCCGAAAACATTGACTCCGGCAAAGCCTGCTGCCAGAATGGGGTTGATGACCAGCCAAACGAGCAGTGAGCCGCATGCTATGATAAAGGCATATTTAAGTCCGACAATATATCCCAGACCAAGCACTGCAGCACCTGTGTTGAGTTTGAGCACTATTTTAGTCTTATCTGCAAGTGCTGCCCCCCAACGTGTAACAGTCGTTGTTATGGTCTCTGCCCATGCTCCAAAGGTTGCTACAATGAAGTCGTAGAGTCCTCCGATCAGACCTGCGGTTAGCAGCACCTTAAGGCTCTTACCGCCACTCTCGCCGCTGACCAGTACCTGAGTAGTGGCCGTGGCTTCGGGGAAGGGGTATTTTCCATGTTGTTCTTTTACGAAATATCTCCTGAAAGGAATAAGGAAAAGAATACCCAGAACACCTCCAAGCAGGGAGCTTAGGAACATTTGGGTGAAATTGACGTCCAGGCCGAGAATGTAGATCGCAGGTAGAGTGAATATTGATCCGGCTACAATTACGCCTGAACAAGATCCGATAGATTGGATAATGACATTTTGGCCCAGCGCCTGACTTTTCTTAAATACGCTGGAGAGTCCTACAGCCAATATGGCAATAGGTATGGCTGCCTCAAAGACCTGACCCACTTTTAGTCCAAGATATGCAGCAGCTGCTGAAAATATGATGGTCATTACCAATCCTATGGTCACAGACCACACTGTAATCTCGGGATAATTTTTGTCGGGAGACAAAAGTGGTTTGTATTCTTCTCCTTTTTTCAGTTCACGATAGGCGTTTTCAGGTAGCCCCTGGGGTTTGTTTTCCTTGTTTTCCATAAGTTCATTAAAGTTATTATTACACTTATCTCTTTTATAAATCCATTTTTTTGACCAAAGCACTGCCTTCGATAACAACCACATCGTCTTGATTATAACATGTAGTATTGAGTGTTACCAGTTGCTTTTCATAATTAATATCAGTGATGGCAACCACAGCCGTTACCGTATCATCAATATAAACAGGTTTTACAAATTTCATATCCTGTTTTAAATAAATGGATCCCTCTCCCGGCATCTTAGTGCCTAAAATGGCACTAAAAAGAGAACCCACTAAAAAGCCATGTACAATATTGCCCTTAAATATAGTCTGACCGGCATAGACGGGATCAAGGTGTACCGGATTAAAATCTTCTGTAATACTAGCAAAAGCCTTTACTTTTTCCATAGAAAACTGAGCAGACATTCTTTCTTCTTGCCCAATGTACAAATCACTTAATTTCATAGCTATTTTATTTTTATAATTATATTTTATAATAATTAGTGCGGATTTTTATCGGACATGTATGTCATTTTTGCTTTGTTGTCATAAAAACTCAACAAAACTACGAAATAATTTGGAGATTGAAAAAAAGTGTTTACCTTTGCTGCCCGTTTCGGCGAGAAACGCACGTTCATTGAAATTTTGAGAAAGATAACGAGGTAAAAAACTGTAGAAAAAAAGATAGTCTGTAAATTTACGAAGGAGTTTTTTCTTCCGATAAATTAGGGACTACAATTTCAAAACAACTGCTATATATAATAATATAGCGATGATTCAAGACGAAGAAATAAAGGGCGAACGGCGGATGCCTTGGCTTCTATAGGCGATGAAAGACGCGGTAAGCTGCGAAAATGGCCGGGGATCGGCAAACACGACATGATCCGG
>JAAZMM010000052.1 GCA_012798805.1 Bacteroidales bacterium | reverse complement strand
GCACGCGCGTAAGCCTCAGAGCCTTCGCAATATACGTTAACCATATAAAGAGCTGAGTCTCTCGAAATAGCCTGACGACCATAGTTGTATGCATCAATGGAGTCCTTCATGTTCTCGATCTCTGCATTCCAGGCCTCAAGGTCGAGCTTCTCGGGAACTGCTGCGAGAGCAGCCTGTGCTCTTGCGATCTCAGCTGTGAAGAAATCAATCTCTGCCTGATAGTCAGCTTCCCAATCCAGATCATGATTGAGAGCATACTCCAGTCTCCAGAGTCTTTCTTTTCTTTCCTCAAGAGTGTAAAGTGCCTCATTGTAGTCGTAAAGAGTCAAAAGATAGCGCTGTGTAACCTGGGCAAGAACCTGACGCTCTCCGGGTGTAAGAAGGTGCTGAAGTGCAGCAATATCACGAAGAGTAGTTCTGAGATTCTCCTCTGCCTCTGCAAGGTCAGCTTTGGCATCAGCTAATCTCTCTGCATGAGTAATCTGAAGAAGCTCTTTCTCCTTCTGGAGAGAGTCAACCTCATACTCGGTCTCAGCAGCCTTGATCTGAACGTCATACTCGCGAATTCTGTTCTCGATCTGCTGTGCCTCAGTCAAAGCATCTTGGAAAGCTGCCTGAGCCAACACGTAGGTAGCATTAGCCTTCTGTAACTCAGCGTCTGCCAAGCGTAGTGTAGCGAGTGCGTCGAGATAGTCGGCCTTAGCAACGCGAAGCTGCTGAATGCCTTGTGGCTCAACATACTCAAGACACGAAGTGAAAAGAGTGCTTGCAGCAATCATAATCACTAATGAATAAATAATCTTTTTCATAAAAAAAAATTGTTAAGTGTTTGATATTTATTGGTTAAACATAAATGAATTGCCGAAAAAACACAGTTTTTCCATAGTATTTAATGGCCAAATTTAGTTATATTTTTTTACTTTTCAAAAAAATTTGTTAATAATTATCAAAAATTGTTGAAAAAATCTAGAAGAATCGGGCTCTGTTATCCTTGATCTCGACAGTTTCCGACATTACCTGCTGCAACAGCTGGGTCTGATAAGCCGATTTGCGCGCCTGCGCTCTCTGCACATCCCCCTCTGTATAGAAGGTACCTGTCTGACGATCATTGACCCGGAATACATATACTCCGATATCTCCTGCAACAGGTCCGGAGATGACTCCCGGCTGGGCGGAGGTCACTGCTCCGATAAACTTGGGATCAAGTTGCCGGAGTGTAGTACCGAAGGTGATGCCATCCTGATGGCTCACGGTAGTACCGAGAACCTCGGCTACCTGCTCCATAGTAGTGCAACCTTCAATCTGCTCACCGATAGCGGAAGCCATCTTATCCAGCTGCTTCTCGGCGGTGAGGGTATAGATAATATCCTGCTCTATGTCGCTCAAGGGGATTGTACCCTCTTTATATACGGCGGTCACGGCAGCTACGAAATGGTATTTGTTGTCAACTGTAATTACATCGGATACCTTGCCTGACTTGGTCTTGCGGTCAAATGCCCAGTGGACCACGCTGCGGGCGTTCTCCACCACGCCGATACGCTCCGTGGTCTGAAGCAGACCATTGACGGGGATAACGGGAAGCTGCTCTTCGCGTACGATCCGGGCAAACTTCTCATATTCGCCATCCGATCTGTCTGCAAGGTCGGTAGCCTTCATCTGGAAGTCACGGTAAGTCTCTTCGGAAGGAATTATATTTTTGACGAAAGTGGCAAGCTGCGCCTTTTTCTGAGCCTTTGTGCGCTCAGTCACATAAACCACAAAATATGCACCGGCGTTGTTGCTCTTTATCTTGTAGGCCCTGCCCGTTGCAGGGTCGAGAGCCTTCTCAAAACCCTCCATACCGGGGTATGACAATACTTCCTGAGTAATCCAGCCTATCTGCTCAAACTCCTCAGAGGGCTCCCTCATCTTCCGGGCCTTTGCGAGAAACTCATCTGCCTCTGCCTCGTTCTCGAGAGGGAAGGCGGCATACCACACCTCTGCGGAATCTGCCAACACCTTGGTGTCAACCAGACGGGCAGCAGCCAGCCTGTTGTCACCGGAGCTGATCTCGCTCACCACAGGAGCTTTCCTGCCAAAGGCAACCTCCTTGAAATGGGGCTCGGAGTCGAGTTGCTCCTCACTATAATAATAGGTGTCCCACTTGCGGTCGGAGTTGAGAGTGATGAAGTTTTTAAGATTGTCCGTCGTGGAAAACTCGGCATAAAGAGTATTGAAAGTCTCGGTCTGAGTCTCGATATCCTCCTGTGAGGGAACAACCTCATAGAGTACATACTCTATATTGCGGGTAGCCGGACGGGTAAAGAGCTCCTTGCGTGCATTGTAGTACTCCTTTATCTCCTTTTGGGAAACGGTAATGGTGCTGTCACGCTCAAAACCGATGGGCGAAAGCACGAAATCAACGGAAGAAACCACATTGTTCTCAACCATCATGCGACGCTTCTCCACCTTATTGAAAAGATTGGATGCATCGATCAATGAGGTATATTTATTATAGAGCTGATCGGTGTAAACCGAATTTTCTACGGAATGCCAATACATCTCATACTGACCTGAAGGATCGGTAGGGATCGCCTGTACAAAACTTGCAAGTGCCTCGCGGCTGAATGCGCCACTTGCATCCTGGAACATTCTCTGATTGGCCACTACGGGAGAGATGTTGGCACCTTGTGTAAGATCAAGCATCTCTGCGTCGCTTACCACTATGCCTGCATCGCCAATCATTGGCTGGAAAACGTGTTTGTCAAGAAGCGACTGCCAGGCTGCATTGCGAATAGCCTTCTGAGACTCCTCGCTGTTGCTGCCCTGACCCATCATCTCGGTCAGGCGGGTAAAGTAGTCCACTTCTCTGTAAAAATCACTATAGGATATGGACTTGCCGTCCAATACGCCAACTTTATTGTCGGATGAAAATCTTTGTGCAGTCGAACTCAGTGTTTGAGGATCAATGATAAATGACAACAGTGCGACTGCAATGAGAACTGTTATCAAAATTCCTAATTTGACGCGAATTTTTTCAAGAACCGCCATTGTGTGTGTTAAGTTTTAGTTAATTTTAATCTACTTTTAGTGCCCATTTAGCAAAAATGGAGCACAAAAGTAAACAAAAATCTATTATATAGATGCATAAAATGTCAAAAACGTTGCATGGGGGGACCAACAAAATTGAGAGAATCGAGCAAAACTTGTGTGGTGTCTCCTGCAACCGTGTAAGAATCGAAGGGTTTGAGCAGGATTGCGTTCCTCGCCATTTCATCCGATTCCATACCGTAGCCCTGCATCATACCTTGCGGTGAAGAGAGCCTTACATAGCAATTGGTATGGATCTTCTGGGCCTCACGGTCCCAGTAAACGGTATCGCTCTCCATACTCTCCTGCTTTATATAATTGGTTATTACCACATCCCCATAGGCTAGCCATTGCTCCTGTCCGTCGGTAGTGATATGTTTAGCCTCTTTTGAGGTGATGCGTGTCTCGAGCTCCCCGTCAGCGGTAAATGCATTGACGGAAAATCCGCCGGTATAAAGGTCATAATTTACCTCGACCGAATCTGCAATATAGGAGTATTTGCGCATTTCGGGCGCATGCACCCTCATCTCTATACCGCCGTTGACCGTCTGCACCACCTCCATGTTTTTTACTACCTGTATCGGAGTTACGGTCGGGTCGATAGGATCACCGGTAGGCTCCTTTTTACAGGCCGGTAGTACAAAAAGCAATATAGCCATCAAGAATGAACCGATGGCTATAGGTTTGTGTCTGTAATGTACTGTGGGGATCAAGAGATTATTTCTGTGTCCTTACAGTTGTGATCTCCGTCATGCCTCCGCAGGATACCGTATATCTCTGACCGTCGGTAACGTCATACATAAAGGCATCAACCTGCATAGGGAAGTATCTGCGATACTGTGCTGCAAGCTCGTCTGCATGCTCGGCAACCTCGGGATCGGCATTCTTTGCTTTTACCATATAGTCAACTGCAACCCAATATTTGGACCTCACGTCAACTTCGCTGCCCTGACAATCTTGCGATGCCCAGATGGTGCCTATAAGAAGATATGCCTTGCCTGCAATGCTCTGGTCATACTCGATAGCCTTCTTGGCAGTAGCTACAGCAGTTGCGGAGCGACTGAGATTTTTGAAATAGAAGGTAGCCAGCTCAAGATTGTAGTCTGCAGCAGTCTTGGTGTCGTTGGGATCGAGGAGTGAGAGAGCACTCTCGAGGAATTGAGCTGCAACTGCATTCTCATTACGGGAAGAGTAGAGTCTGTAAAGACCGTATGCGGAATTGGAGGAGGGATTGATCTCGTGGAGGGCAACGGCGCTCTTGAGGAAGAGGTCCGTATCCACACAGTCTGCCCTTGTGAGCATTTTAACCATTGTTGCAAGAAGATTGGCATCTTTAGGATTTGCCTCAAATCTGGGAGTATAGAGATCTATGAGATTTTCACATGTTGCAACTCCGCTCTCAGCGAAAATGGTCTCGATATCCTGCTTTACGGTACGGAATTCCTCTTTTTCAGGATCCATAGCGATCATATCCTCGATGAAGCAGATGTTATTCTCAAAGCAGTTCATCAGATCCTCTGCACTCAGTGCGCCATTCTGGTAGAGTGCCACGCCCCCTTTCATCTGATTGATGAAGACTACGGGGCTGCAATCCACATTGATGGTATTAATGATCTCAGTCAGCAACTGGTACTGCTTGAGTGGATCATCACCACAGTAGTTGTAGTTGATTATATCTATGGCCTTATTGTCCATACTCCTCACGCGGTTGTTGGGATAGTACTCTGCGCGAAGGTCATGGAGCATTATCAGGGAGTCAATAAGCTCCTGTCTGCGGGCCGGATTTTTTGCATTTCTGCGAATGTCCTGACGGAGAAGATTCTGACCGTGCAGGAGCATATTTTGGCTGGCTGTCGGAGGACAAAGGGATATGGCCTTCCTCCAGTGCGGAGCCGCCTCATCATAATTTCTCTGTTTGTAAAGCTCGGAGTAGAATGAGAGATATTTTGTACACTCTACGCTATCTTTTCCATACTTTCCCTGAGAAAAGGCCGGAAAAGAGAGAACTATTGCAAAGATGATAATTGCGATTTTCTTCATTGTTTCCATTTTTTGATATCGAACAAAGTTAATAAAATAATCTGATTTATTGATACAAAGTCTTTATAAACCAAATGTCGTGCAGATCAAACGAGAGGGTAAAAAGGAAATATCTCTCTCTTATGAGGTTGTCTGCAACCGAACCTCTTTGGCCTATGTCCACACCAAAGGTGACTGCGTTGTAGTAGCGGAACACCGGAAATGAGATTCCCAGCGTAACGCCTTGCCTCGTGATGGCAGAGCCATTGAGAGTAAAGTAATTTTGCTCATAATAGGCTCCTGCCCTGTAGGTGAGTCTTTTGAGAAAGTATCTGATGTCATAGCGATTTGGCGTCAGCTCAAATCCCACTTTGAATGCCTGCGCCGTCGTTGGCTTGACATCTACACCGGGGATCTCTTCAAAAGAGGCTTTTGCCCAGTTGGAACGAGTATAATCAAATCCCACCATCCATTTCTCCGCACCTCGCAAGGTCACTCCCGCTCCCAACTCAGAGGGAGCCGACATGGACTCGAGCGGGGTGTTGCGGTGAAAAATGGTATCTTTACCGCTTGCTGAGACTCCGTAGGCGTAACGAATATTCTCTCCCTTGAATTTAACGGGCAGATTATAGGTCAATCCAAAAACTGCATAGACGTTTCCTGCTATGGGCTGTCTGTACTGGAGTCCGAATTTGCCCGATATTGCACGTGTAACGAAGGTCCAGCCCGAATTGATCGATCTGAAAGAGGTGTTGGTGGTGAATGTTGCGCTGCTATAACGATCTATGGTACCGAAGTAATACTGCAAATCGGCACCCACGCTGAGCCTATCCCAGAAAGTGGCTCCCGCTCCAAAAAATGTCTGGTAAATACTGCCCTGACCTATCCTGGAATATTTAATATCTCCCGCTTCCGCTATAATATCATCGCTGCGCTCGGAAGTGACAAACTTGTATCCGACATTGCTGTAAGGCACTATACCAACCTTAAAGGCCGAACTCTTCCAGATTGGGAATGAAGCAATGAGGTGATGCATATTGAAAGTGTTGTTTACGCTCTTCAACATTTCGGAACCTGTTCCTCCAATTGCCGTTGCCGGATTGGCCGTATAGTAAAAATTGCGCTGCTCCACACCAAAGTCGAGCATAAAGGATTGGGCTTCGCGCTCGGTTACGGCTGCAGGATTGAGATAATTGATGTAGCGGTAATTGCGGTCGCCGATGCCTATGCCTCCCATAGTGAGATTGTATGACGTGCCGGGCCTTACGATAGAGCCTACGCCATACATCGAATAGGGAGTAAAGCCTCCGTCAGCAGCAATACTCTGTGCCGAAGAGGGAAGAGCTGCAAAAAGCAGCAATAGCGCGGGCAAAAATGCTGCGACTCTTCCGGTTAATTTGCGTATGGTACTATTGTTCAGCATAAAATTGTGCTATCTGTAAAAGTCCCACCAAAACAAGGTTATGAGCAACAAATATGGAACTTTTAAGCTTTTCAGCAAAATAAATCGCATCCCCGCCTGTAAAAATCACCGTGCGTTCAGGATACGCCCTCTGATATCCTTCTATCTCAAACATTATGCCGAGAATGTTTCCTGCGGCCAATGCCGTATCCAGATCATAACCGATGGGGCTTATTTTTTCCTCTTTATGGGACTCCATGAATTCCCTCGGATTGAGTAGCGGAATACGCTCCGTAAAGTGGCTCAGGGCGCGATATCTGGTATTCAAACCCAAAGAGATGGAGCCTCCCACATAACGTGCCGGAGTCTCCTCTTTGTGACAATCAATAAATTCCACCGTAGTGGCCGTACCAAAATCAAATACCATCAGATCATTTTCCGGAAAAAGGCTGTTTGCAGCTAAAATTGCCCCTATACGGTCTGCGCCCATACCCTCGGGCATATTGGCAAGCACCTCGAATTGGGCAAGTCCGGTCTTTACCAGACGATTGCATTCATCCACATCCAGCACTACCAACCGATCACAATATTCATTGCGCAACATAGCCTCCAATCCGGGATCATCAGCACGGACATTGCTTAACACCGCCACCTCTACCCTTTCACCGGGCTTTTCCGATTCGAAAATATCCCGGACAAACTGCCCTATATCATCTCCCGCATAGCGGAAAGGCTTTCCTATCTTTTCGTTGTCGGCAAAGGCAGCCTTGCATGCCGTGTTGCCAATATCAATAAGTAAATACATTCTATTCTGTTGTTTTATCTTGGGTTGCAAAGGTAAGAAGTTTTTGGAATCTAAATTAGTTTCGAGAGGAATTGAATGGCTTGACGCACATCGGGAATATTTTTTACCCTGATGTAGAGTCGCTCTTTTACCTCATTTACCCTACAGCGGTCACCGAGTGATTGTATGGCTGTAAGTATTGCGGGAAAGAGGTCGCCACGATAATAAGAGTGCATGCTATTGGAGATGAAGTAGGCCAGCATCACCCCATTTTTGAGGATTATTTTCTCAAAACCGAGATTTTGGGCCACCTTCTTGAGCTGTACGATGCGGATCAACTCTTCAAGCTGCTCCGGGATCGGACCGAAACGGTCCTCCATCTCCCTGCGCAAGGCCTCAATCTGCTTATCATCGGTAATATTGGTCAAATCCTTGTAGAGTCGTATTTTTTCCGAGGTAACTTGTACGTAATCATCCGGAATATAGGCCTCCAGATCGGTTTCTATCTGGGTATCCACCATTGGAGAGGAGCGCATCGTATCGGGGAGGGCCATATCCTCTCCTTTGCTTATCTTCTCTTCACGCAGCTCCGTCATCGCTTCGTTGAGGATACGCATATAGGTATCAAATCCCATCTCGGCAATAAATCCGCTCTGTTCCGCACCCAAAAGGTTGCCTGCTCCGCGTATATCGAGATCCTGCATCGCAATATTGAATCCGCTCCCCAGATCCGAAAAGGCCTCGATCGCCCGGATTCTTCTTCGGGCATCATCCGTAATGGAGGCAATGGGAGGTATCAGCAGATAACAGTAGGCTTTGACGTTGGAGCGACCTACCCTCCCCCTGAGCTGATGGAGATCGCTCAGACCGAAGCGTTGCGCCTGATTGATGATCATCGTGTTGGCATTGGGAATATCGATGCCGTTTTCGATGATGGTGGTAGCCAGCAGTATATCGTATTCTCCCGCTATAAACTCCACTATCCTCTTCTCCAGCGTTTCGGCATCCATCTGACCGTGTGCCACACATATTTGTGCCTCCGGCACCAGACGATGCAATATGTCACGCACCGAGAGTATGTCTTCAATCCTGTTGTGAACGAAAAAGACCTGCCCTCCCCGCTCCAGCTCGGAATTGATGATATCGGTTATCAGATCATCATTAAAATTAATCACTTCGGTATAGACCGGTTTTCGGTTGGGCGGAGGGGTGTTTATGATGGAGAGATCCCTCGCTCCGAGGAGCGAAAATTGTAAAGTTCTGGGGATGGGAGTTGCGGTGAGAGTAAGGGTATCGACATTGCTCTTCATCTGGCGAATCTTCTCTTTGGAGGCAACTCCGAACTTCTGCTCCTCATCGATGATGAGCAATCCGAGATCCTTGAATATCACTTTTTTGTTGAGAATGCGGTGGGTGCCGATGAGGATATCGACTCTGCCCGCTGCGAGATCTTCCAATATACGGGTAGTCTCTTTCGTGGAGCGCAGACGGCTTATATATTCCACCCTACAAGGGAAATCTTTCAGACGGTCGGAGAAGGTGTGATAATGCTGAAGTGCAAGAATGGTGGTCGGTACCAGGACCGCCACTTGCTTGCTGTCGCAAACAGCCTTGAATGCCGCCCTGATGGCTACTTCCGTCTTTCCAAATCCTACATCTCCGCAGACCAGACGATCCATCGGCTTATCACTCTCCATATCCTCCTTCACCTTTTTTGAAGCGAGTGCCTGGTCGGGTGTATCCTCGTACATAAATGAGGATTCGAGTTCGTGCATCAGATAATTGTCGGCCGAAAATGCAAATCCTTTCGACTGTTGCCTGGCGGAATAGAGCTTTATCAAGTCGTCAACTATATCCTTTACCTTGGATTTGGTCCTGGTTTTGAGATTTTCCCAGGCTCTGGTGCCGAGTTTGTAAATCTTCGGCGGTTCGCCATCCCTCGATTTGTATTTGGAGATACGATGGATGCCGTGAATGGAGACAAAAACTATATCATTGTCTTTGTAAACCAGTTTTATCGCCTCCTGGACCTTGCCGTTGACATTGGTCTTGACCAGGCCCCCGAATTGGCCCACACCATAATCTATATGCACTATATAGTCTCCTATGCGGAATGCCATTATCTCATTGATGGTAAGGCGTTCCGATCTCTCGACTTGTCTTTTGATCTTTACCTTGTGATAGCGTTCGAATATCTGGTGATCGGTGTAGTAACAATTCTTTGAGATCCTGTCCACATACCCTTCGTGGAGGGAGAGTGGCAGAAAATTGGGACGCACCTTTTCTCCGGTATCGGAGAGAATCTGTTTGAGACGGTCGGTTTGGGCTTCATTGGGACTGAGAATGGTTACGGTATAGCCCTCATCCATTTTGCTGCGAATATCCTGCGAGAGTATTTCGAAATTTTTATTGAATGCTGGCTGAGGAATTACATAATTTTCTCCGGTAGGATTTTCTCCTCTCAAATCCCAAAAAACGGTATTTTCCGGAAGGAGATCCCAAAAAGGAACCAGCGCAGACTCTTCAATATCTTTATGGATGTCGGGAAATATCTCCACACTTTCCACACTCTCTTTCGAGAGCTGGGTATTGATATCAAATTTTCGGATCGACTCCACCTGATCTCCGAAAAAATCTATCCTTACCGGCAGGTTGTCGGCAAATGAAAATATATCTATTATACCGCCTCTCAATGCAAATTGTCCCGGCTCCGCCGTGAAATCCACCTTTTCAAATCCACTATCGTAGAGTACCTCTTTTATAAATTCGTGGGAGAGTCTGTCGCCTCTTTTTATAGAAAGTACGGTACGGCCTATTTCGCTCTTTTTAAGCACGGGGATTTCAAGGGCTTCGGGATAGGTAATTATCAACAGAGGTTTGTGACGGGAGTTATACTCCATATTCATCAACCTTGAGTTGATGACAAATGATCCGGCCCCGACTTTGTCGTGCCAGGAGGCATAAGAGGCTCCTTGAAATGAGTTCAGAGCTGAAATGGTGGCTGTGCGCCGTACTTTTGCCGTAATCTCTTTTATCTCGCTTTTATCTGTCGGGAAAGGATAGTAGTAGATGCAATCATCAGAGAAGAAACTGTAGAAATCATTGGTAAGAAAATAGGCATTTTTCTTGGTATCGGCCAGCACGACATGCACCGACGGGGCATCCATCAATGCGATTACAGATGTTATATAGACCTCTTTTGCCGATGAGGTAAAGCAGTTGTCCACATAATTGCGAGGTATATTTTCGGGAATATGCACTTTATTTTACCGAAGCACCCGTATCCATTTTTGAATAGAGATCAGCAAGTTCCGAAAGATCTACCGAGCCATTTTGATACCATTTGTCAATTACAGGATTGAATGTATCAAAAATAGCCTCTTCGTAGGGAGCAAGACGCTGTATATATCCCGTTCCTTCACTATTACATAGAAGGTTGAAACGGAAATATCTGCCGCCATTTCCTCTTTTAATCGGATATACACTGGACTTTCTGGCCATTGCCTGATCGCAAATCTCACAATTTTTGGGATTTAGACCTTCGCTGTTTTCACCTCTTTCCACCACCTGTGCAGGAAGGTTGTTTCCGCTCTTTACAAACAGAGGCACGGCAACAGCTGTGGGAGGATATCCCACAACGCTCCACATAACCGTCAGTTCCGGATTTTCCTTCGGAAGTACACCTTTAACTACAACCGATGCGGAAGTGGACCTGCGGGCAATGAAATCCTGGTCCACAAACCATCCGTTGGGAGCAACCTCGGGATTCTCTGCAAGATTTATTTCGAGAAGAGAGTGGTAAAAATTGCGCGACAGCGAATTAAAAATCCATTGCGGAGTAATGGGCTGATTTTTTATAAATTGATCAAAGAAAATATTTTTCGCACTTACATAACGGATATAACCCATACCATCATTCATTTTTCCTGTAAAGGAGTGATTGGTATAGATAAGATAACCTTCCGGAGCAATTGCGGGATCATTGGCATCCACTTTTACCCAATCCCTGCAACTCACTTCATAGTATGCTGCCCCACCCTCGGCATCTATCACACCGAAATTTGCCTCGACACCGGTAGGAAACTTCATTTTTTTGAGCATTTTCTCAAAATCCGAAAGAGTCCTGCAAGTAGCGAGTGCCTGATACATCACTACTCCCTCCTGATCCTGGATCGGTACTTTCTCATAGGTAAGATTGTAGGAAGCGGTATTCATAATGGAAAAACCAACTTCATTGGTGCCTATCCAGGCCTCTTTTGTCTCCTTTGGACTATCCACAAGGGCTATGAAGGCATATTTAATGCTATTGTCTTTGGATTTATCAAAATATTCGATGCGGTTGTCCAGAGTACCGGTATCACGATGTTTCCAGAGTAACGGACGGCCGTCGGGTGTTGCTTTACCTGTAATGATTGCCGAAGTACAGGCATTGGACTCCTGTAATGGAATAAAAATCAATGCGGCGATTACTGCAATAAATATTCTTTTCATTTCTATTCTTATTTTACTTCTTTTGATGTTATTTTTAAATTATAATTATTCAAAATTAAAACAGGAGATTTTCTCTACCCGGGAATCTTATACCAAGGTGATTATAGGCAAGTTCAGTTACCACCCTACCTCTCGGCGTACGGGCTAAGAAACCCTCTTTTATCAAAAAGGGCTCATATACCTCTTCAAGCGTACCTACATCTTCACTTATGGCTGTGGCTATCGTACCGGCCCCCACGGGACCTCCGTTAAACTTCTCAATGATGGTAGTCAGGATCTTATTATCGATGGCATCCAGACCTCTTTTGTCGATATTGAGAGCATTCAGAGCTATTTGGGCTATTTCCAGATCTATTATGCCGGTACCTTTTACCTGAGCAAAATCCCTTACCCTGCGTAGAAGTGAATTGGCAATACGGGGAGTACCGCGGCTGCGAAGAGCAATCTCCCAGGCAGCATCTTCATTGATTTCTATATCGAGAATTGAAGCGCTTCGGATGATGATTTTTTTGAGAACCTTCGCATCATAATACTCCAGATGCGATTTGATACCAAATCTCGCTCTCAGAGGAGAGGTGAGGAGTCCACTGCGGGTGGTAGCCCCTATCAGAGTAAAAGGGTTGAGAGTTATCTGTATCGAACGCGCTCCCGGCCCCTTATCTATCATCAAATCTATGGTATAATCCTCCATTGCAGAGTAGAGATACTCCTCTACTACCGGTGAGAGGCGATGGATCTCATCTATAAAGAGTACGTCTCCTTCTTCAAGTGAAGTGAGGAGTCCTGCCAGATCCCCGGGTTTGTCCAGCACCGGACCGGAGGTGATTTTCATATTTACACCGAGTTCATTTGCCACAATATGGGCAAGAGTGGTCTTTCCCAGTCCCGGAGGGCCATGGAGGAGGATATGATCAAGGGCTTCCCCTCTGAGAAGGGCTGCCTGCACAAAAATTTTTAGATTTTCTATAACTTTATCCTGTCCCGCAAATTCCACGAACTCTCTCGGGCGTATTTGCCCCTCGATATCACGTTCTCTGGAAATGGACTCTTCCCTCGGATCAAATCTCTCTGTACTCATATCTGATTTTGTCGTCACAATCTTTTTTAAACAACACAAAAATAAATAATAATATTAAATAAATGATTGTTATAGTTATTAGTGTGTTGATATTGTGGATAAATTATATTTATGATTTATTAAAAATCAATCAACACGATATAAACATCTAAATACTCTTTTTAATATATTTTGAGGTCTATTTGTTGATGTTGTTTATAAAGTTGTATTTATTTTTCAACAAAAGTGCCTTGTTGATAAGGTATGTAAAATAATTTAAAAATCGATTTGCATATTTTACAACAATTTTTAAGCGGATATTTTTTATTAAAAGTTATCAAATAGTGTCAACAGACAATCAACTTTTATATTAGGTTATCAACAATAAAAATGGGGTCATTGATGTGACCCCATTTTTATAGCTGTTAGTTTTGAGTTAACATTATGATTGATATATAGCTAAAACCTTTCCTACACCTCCTAACCCTAACTACCCACTACATACTACCCACTATAAACTATAAACTAAGCCCTTTTTAGTCTTTCAATTTGGCTAAAAGGAATTCACGGTTGAGTCGCGCTATATGTGATATGCTGATCTGTTTTGGACACTCCAATTCACAGGCACGGGTGTTGGTACAACTGCCAAAGCCGAGTTCGTCCATTTTGGCAACCATAGCTTTTGCACGTCTTGCACCCTCAACTTTACCTTGTGGCAAAAGTGCAAGTGAACTTACGCGTGCTGCCACAAAGAGCATTGCAGAGCCGTTTTTACAGGTAGCTGCACAAGCTCCGCATCCTACACAAGCTGCAGCATCCATACTTTCGTCTGCTTTCTCTTTCTGCACGGGGATTGAGTTGGCATCAGGTACACCGCCTGTATTGACAGATACGAATCCACCTGCCTGAAGTATCTTATCATAAGCTCCTCTATCAACCACGAGATCTTTTAATACCGGGAAACCACGATTTCTCCAGGGCTCTATGGTGATGGTTTCACCATCTTTAAATTTGCGCATATAAAGTTGGCAAGTAGTTATGTCATCATCGGGACCGTGTGCTCGGCCATTTATGTAGAGAGAGCATATACCGCAAATACCTTCACGGCAATCGTGGTCAAATGCCACGGGATCGGTATTTTTATCTTTACATCCTTTACTTACCGCAACCGGGTCCACACCTTCGTTGACAAGCTGCTCATTCAGAATATCCATCATCTCGAGGAAAGATGAATCCGGAGAGATGTTTTTCACCTGGTAGGTCTCGAAGCGACCCTTACTTTTGGCATTTTTCTGACGCCATATTTTTAATGTAAAATCCATAAATTTTCTCCTTATTCTTTATAATTGCGGGTTGCAACTTTTACAAATTCATATTTCAAAGGTTCCTTATGATAGTTAGGTTCCTGATCGTCACCTGTGTATTCCCAAGCGCTGACATACATGAAGTTTTCGTCATCACGTTTGGTTTCACCCTCTTCCGTCTGCATCTCCTCACGGAAATGACCTCCGCAGGATTCACGGCGATTGAGTGCATCAAGTGCCATCAGTTCACCTATTTCCATAAAGTCGGCAACTCTTAATGCCTTTTCGAGTTCCTGGTTAAATTCATTGTTTTCACCGGGTACGCGTACATTCTGCCAATATTCTTTGCGCAGTTTTCTGATCTCTTCGATACCTTTCTTCAAGCCCTCTTCGTTACGGGCCATTCCTACATACTCCCACATTATATGGCCGAGTTCTTTGTGGAATGAGTCCACACTGCGTTTGCCTTTCACGTTGAAGAGTTTATTTATCTTGTCGGTAATGGCCTTTTCCGCCTCTTCAAATGCGGGATGATCCGTATCGGTCTTAGGTACCTGGATCTGGCCTGCGAGATAATCTCCAATTGTGTAGGGAAGGATGAAATATCCATCTGCAAGGCCCTGCATCAGGGCTGAAGCACCGAGGCGGTTTCCACCATGGTCGGAGAAGTTTGCCTCACCTATGGCATAGAGCCCGGGAACAGTACACTGGAGGTTGTAGTCAACCCAAAGACCACCCATTGTATAGTGGATAGCGGGATAGATCATCATAGGCTCCTGGTAAGCATCTACGGCAGTAATCTTTTCATACATCTGGAAAAGGTTGCCATATCTTGCCTCGATAACATCTCTGCCGAGTCTTTCGATAGCAGTACGGAAGTCGAGAAATACTGCTTTACCTGTATTGTTTACACCAAAGCCTGCATCACAACGCTCTTTTGCTGCACGGGATGCCACGTCACGGGGTACAAGGTTACCAAATGCGGGATATCTGCGTTCGAGATAGTAATCTCTATCTTCTTCAGGGATTTGTGAACCTCTTATCTCACCTGCCTGAAGTTTTTTGGCATCTTCAATCTTTTTGGGTACCCAGATACGTCCGTCGTTACGGAGCGACTCGGACATCAGGGTGAGTTTGGATTGCTGGTCACCTTCTACAGGGATACAAGTGGGGTGAATCTGGGCAAAACCGGGGTTTGCAAAGTATGCACCTTTCTTGTAGCACTGCCATATTGCAGAACCGTTGCAAGTCATTGCGTAAGTGGAGAGGAAATAACAGTTGCCATATCCGCCGGTAGCAATGACTACAGCGTGTGCTCCAAATCTCTCAATCTTACCGGTAACTAGATTACGGGCAATGATACCTCTTGCTTCACCATCAATCACAACCAGATCAAGCATTTCGTGCCTGGGATATGATTTTACACTCCCTTTTGCAACCTGGCGATTGAGGGCTGCGTAGGCACCGAGCAGGAGTTGCTGTCCGGTCTGGCCTCGTGCATAAAAAGTACGGGAAACTTGTGAACCTCCGAATGAACGGTTGTCGAGAAGTCCGCCATAATCGCGTCCGAAAGGAACACCTTGTGCAACGCACTGGTCGATGATATTGTTGGATACTTCAGCAAGACGATAGACATTTGCCTCGCGGCTGCGATAGTCACCGCCTTTTATAGTGTCGTGGAACAGACGATAGACGGAGTCATTGTCGTTCTGGTAATTTTTTGCAGCATTGATACCACCCTGAGCGGCAATGGAGTGTGCACGACGGGGAGAATCACTGATACAGAAAACTTTAACATTATAGCCGAGCTCTCCCAAAGAGGCAGCTGCAGATGCACCGCCAAGGCCTGTACCAACAACGATAATTTCCAGTTTACGTTTATTGGCAGGACTTACAACACGGATATTGTTCTTATGGGATCTCCATTTGTCTTCGAGAGGTCCTTCCGGGACGTGAGAAACTAATTTTGTCATATATATAGAGATGTATTGTAATTTATTTTTTTTGTTTCTTTTTCAAAGTCGCAAAGCGCAAAGATATTATTTTTATTTGTAACTTTGTTTTTCTAAACCAATTATTTGGATAAAATGGAACGTTTTGTTACAGCAGGTGGTGTAACGGTCCATATTCTCGATTCCGAAAAGGGTGAAAAATGTATTATTTTGCTGCACGGTTATCTTGAAACAATGTATATATGGAGCGAATTTGCAGACCTTCTTTCCAGAGAATACAGGGTTATTTTGATAGATATTCCGGGCCACGGTCTTACTGACTATGCTCCGGCCGATGCATCGGGCAATCGTATCAATACGATGGATTTTTGTGCTACGGTTGTAAAGGATGTTCTCGATAAATGTTCTGTCTCAAAAGCAGTAATCGGAGGTCATTCGCTAGGTGGATATATAGCACTTGCCTGCTGTCGTCTCTATCCTGAAAGGTTTGAAAAACTGATTCTATTCAATTCGCATCCTTACGAAGATCCTGAAGAGAAAGCCAATGATCGTAAACGGGAAATTGATGTAATAGAGAGTGGGAAACTCCAGGTTCTTGCGGCGATGTCCATTCCAAAAATGTATTGCAGAGCCAACCTTCGTGAAATGGATGAGAAAATCCGCGAGACTATCGAGCTTTGCGAAACTCACGATCCTATGGGTATAGTAGCCTCTATTAAGGGGATGCAACTTCGTCCGGACGCCACTTTGACACTTTCGGACCCATCAATTCCTGCTATGGTGATAGTGGGCGATGATGATAGCTTTATGCCGGCTGCTATGATAGAAGCAATGCGCGGGAGCTTCCCTAAAGTGCGTTTGGAAGAGTTGGCTCAATGCGGGCATAATTGCTTTATAGAGCATCCTGCAAAGGTGCTCAATAGCGTAATATCTTTTGTTGGATAGGAGAATTATTCTCCCCTTCCCATCAATTTCAAAACCTTTTCTATTGGCAGGGCCTTCACGGTTCTTCCCCCTTTACCCGTCATATCGGTAGCCTGGAAAAGAGAGTTCCAGAGTGCTTCTGCCGTTGCTTCGATGGTAGCCTCAAAGAGTGCCGACATATCATCATTGTGAAGCAACACGGGATTATATGTTGGCGTGGACTCGCTAATCAGATTTTCTTCGCAGACGGAGAGTGCTATCACATAATCTCCGCTGCCATTTGAGGCGATTCCCCCTGTTTTTGCAAGGCCCATCATTGCTCTTTTAGCTATCCTTTTCAGATTGCGGGCATCTAACGGTGCATCTGTGATAACTACCATCATACAGGAACCATCGGGGTTGAGATTGGGATCCTGAGTGCATTTATCCATCTTTCCCATCGACGCTCTCTCCTCTTCAACCGCCTTTTTGAAGCTATACTGCCCCAACATTTCACCTACAGGTACCCCATCGATCTCCAGCACGCCCCCATAATTGGACTGTACCAATACTCCTACCGTATATCCTCCAAGTGAGGCGGGAAGTATGCGTGAAGAGGTCCCTATTCCTCCCTTAAAACCGAAACATATCGTTCCTGTGCCGGCCCCTACGCATCCCTCCTCCACTGGCCCGTCAGAGGCGATTTGTATTGCTTCCAGCACATCTTCGGCCGTCACATGCCTCCCGCGGATATCATTTAGACCGCCGTCATTGGTCTCACCTACCACTGCATTTACAGAACCCACCGTTTCATTGCCCTCCTGTGCAAGTGTGTAGCTGATAACACCTTCTATACCCTGCGCCACTGAGAGAGTATTTGTAAGGATAATCGGTGACTCCGTATTACCCAGCTCCTCAATTTGAGTAACTCCTACAAGTTTACCAAAACCATTTCCTACATAGACTGCAGCGGGACATTTCAAACGAAAGAGATTTCCCTCATGGGGAATGATGGCGGTTACTCCCGTGCGGATATCGTCACCTTCAATGATGGTTACTTGTCCCACTTTTACTCCGGGAACATCGGTGATTGCATTATGCTCTCCTGTGCGGAAAATACCCGGCTCGATGCCGAAATCCCTGATTCTGCCCTGAGCAAATAGTGTTAAGGAGATAAAGAGTAACGAAATTAGAAGAAAAATACGTTTCATATTGAATAAAATTTATAATCTTATATAAATACAAATATAGTTTTACTTTTGTAAAAATTTTGAATTGATGATTGAAAAGAATATAACAATTAAAGGAACCAACGAAGAGCGAGCGGTATTTGTTGCTATAATTCCTCAGGGAGTCGATGAGAGAGAGGTTGATGAATATCTGGATGAACTTGAGTTTCTGGCAGAGACTGCCGGTGTCATCGGAGATAAACGTTTTACTCAAAAATTGACCAAGCCCAATACGAGGACTTACATCGGTAGTGGAAAACTTGCAGAAATAGCGGCATATATAGAGGAAAATGAGATCGATTACCTCATTTTTGACGATGAGCTTACCCCCTCTCAACTTAGAAATATTGAGCAGACCGTGGGAACAAGAGTTATAGATCGCACCGGCCTAATACTTGATATTTTTGCTCAACGGGCCAAGACAGCTTATGCTAAAACACAGGTTGAACTTGCCCAATATCAATACCTTTTGCCCAGACTGACCGGTATGTGGACACACCTTGAGCGCCAGCGGGGTGGTATTAGTATGAGAGGTCCGGGAGAGACCCAGCTTGAAACGGACCGTCGAATCGTGCTGGATAAAATTTCAAAACTTAAGGAGCAGCTTAAAAAAATTGATCGCCAGATGGCTTCACAAAGGGGTAATCGTGGCTCTTTGGTTCGTATTTCTCTTGTGGGTTATACCAATGTGGGTAAAAGTACAATAATGAATCTTCTGGCAAAAAGTGATGTTTTTGCAGAGAATAAGCTTTTTGCCACTCTTGATACCACGGTACGCAAGGTGGTTATTGGCAATGTGCCTTTCTTGCTCAGTGATACGGTAGGTTTTATCAGAAAATTGCCTACTCAACTGGTGGAATCATTTAAAAGCACACTTGACGAAGTGCGCGAAGCTGATATTTTGATGCATGTAGTGGATATTTCACACCTCAATTTTGAAGAGCATATCAGGGTCGTAAATCAGACACTTTTTGATATTGGTGCTCAGGACAAACCCCTATTTATGGTTTTCAATAAAATTGATGCATATCATCACGAGGAGTATGATGTCTTTTCAATGAAGGACAAAAAGCCCATAAATTATACTCTTGATGAACTTAAAGAGTCCTGGATGTCAAAGGCTCACACGCCTTCCATTTTTATTTCCGCAAAAGATAGGACAAACATCGATAAGCTTCGTTCCGATCTCTATAAAATGGTGGCAGAAATACATGCCGGACGCTATCCTTTCAATAATTTTCTTTGGTAAAAACAAAAAACTCCCTTCTACCGTCGGTAAAAGGGAGTTTTACTGATCTCTGTGTGACTAGCGGAGCTGGAATAATACCGGGAAGGTATAGGTAACCTTCACAGGCCTTTCTCTTTGTTTGCCGGGAGTCCACTTAGGCGACATGGAAACGATCCTGACAGCCTCCCTGTCAAGAGAAGCGTCAACGCCTCTGAGTACCTTGACATCTCTTACAGATCCGTCTGTGTAAACTGTAAATTGAAGTGTTACACGGCCCTGTACGCCATTTTCCTTGGCAATTTCAGGATAAACGAGTTTGCTGTTTACCCATTTGGAGAAGTCGTTGGCATCTCCGCCCTGGAACTTGGGCTTTTCTTCCACGAGTGCAAACGGAATGGCCTCTTCTTCTACCTCTTCTTCCTCTACCACAGCCACATAGTCCATAATTTCAACACCGATACTAGCATCATCCTCCATATCAATAAACAGATTGTCGGTAACTACGATATCGTCATCAACGATGTCGATAATGTCAGACAATACCGGAATCTTCGGGGCCTCAGGAGGGGGAAGTTGTTCATGCTGGGTTACTGGAATGAATTCCTCCTCAACAACTTGTGCATCAACTGACAGGTTTACTGTCTCAGCCTTTTCGGTTGTTGTCCATTCGAACGCAACTAATACAATTAAGAGCGCTATTAATAGTCCAATTTCTCTAAACAATAATTTTTTGTTCTCAAGATCCGCTTTGGGTGTTTTTTTAACTTCCATATCAGTATTTTAATTTTGTTTGTTCAGTGTCACCGGTCAACTACGACCTATAATCCGTAAAATTAAAAAGAAAAATTGATTTATAGCAATATTTTGTTGATAAATTTATCTTTAACTTTTTATACTATTGATAATCAGTCTTTTATAACTTTGTCTTCATTCAAAATTTTGTTGACATTTTTTACTGCCGTCACACTTTTTGCAAATAATTCCTTTTCATTTTCGTTCAGATCCATTTCGATGATCTTCTCACATCCATTCTTGCCGAGGATCACGGGGACTCCTATACAGACATCTTCATGTCCATATTCTCCATCCAGATAGACGCTACATGGAAAGACCTTTTTCTCATCGAGAATGATGGATTTAACCATTACAGCCGTTGCGGCTCCGGGTGCGTACCATGCAGAAGTGCCGATGAGTTTTGTCAGGGTTGCTCCTCCCGTCATCGTATCTGCAACCACTTTGTCTGCGACTTCCTTGCTTAAAAGTGAGCTGACCGGCTGACATTTGTAAGTTGCCTTATCAATAAGGGGTATCATTGTCGTGTCTCCGTGACCACCCAGAACTATACCCTCGACATCACTTGGAGCACAATTCAGTGCCTGACTTAGATAATAGTTGAATCTGCTGCTATCGAGTTGTCCACCCATTCCTATTACTCTGTTCTTCGGAAGGCCGGCCACCTTGTAAGTCAGATATGCCATTGTGTCCATTGGGTTGGTGATGATTATAAATATAGTGTCCGGAGAGTGTTCGAGAGCACTTGATACCACATCATGTACGATACCTGCATTAACTCCCACCAGCTCTTCCCTGCTCATTCCCGGCTTTCTTGGGATACCGGAAGTTACTATCACTACATCCGATCCCGCGGTTGCTGAATAATCATTGGTAACACCTCTGATGCTGCTGTCGAAATTATACATTTTTGCGGTTTGCATCATGTCGATTGCTTTCCCTTCAGATATCCCCTCTTTAATGTCTAGTAGCACTATTTCAGATGCAAATCTCATGTGAGCGATTGCGTTAGCACAGGTGGCACCTACATTGCCGGAACCGATAATTGATATTTTTGCCATATTATAAATTTATATTGTTTGTTAAAATTTTGACTTTTTTCTTCTCTATTGACTAATTTTGCGGAAAATTGTTGTTCACTTCATAAATATAGACCGCAAAAATTGTGCAAATCTATGATAAATTTTTTTAATGAAGAGATAAAATTTGAATTAAATAACAAGAGAATAATTTCAAGATGGTTGCGTGATATAGCTCTGGAAAAAGGGTTAAAAATCGGGCAACTGAATTATATTTTTTGCGACGACTCCTTTTTGCTCCAATTAAATCGCGAAACACTTGGCCATGATTATTATACAGATGTCATTTCTTTTGATTATTCGTCGGACTTCGTGCCCCAATATGGCCCGGACTCGATTAGTGGAGATATATATATAAGTATAGATACCGTCAGACATAATGCTGAGACTTACGGCGAGGGTTTTGAGAGGGAACTTCATAGAGTTATGGCACATGGACTTCTGCATCTCATTGGTTATGACGATGTTACGCCAGAATTGCGTGCAGAAATGACGGCTCGGGAAGAGGAAGCTCTTAATAGGCTCTCTCAATTTTTAACACTATCTAAATGATAACGGCAAAGTACGACATAATTGTGATAGGGGCGGGGCACGCCGGCTGCGAAGCAGCTGTTGCGGCTGCACGGATGGGCTCAAAAGTTTTGCTCATAACAATGGATATGAACAAAATTGCCCAGATGTCCTGTAATCCTGCTATAGGGGGAATTGCCAAAGGGCAAATCGTTTGCGAGATAGATGCATTGGGAGGGTACTCCGCAATTGTTACTGATGCATCAACGATACAATTCCGCATGCTAAACCTTTCAAAAGGTCCTGCAATGTGGAGTCCACGCGCTCAGTGCGATAAACTGCATTTTTCTTTCAACTGGCGCTATGTCCTCGAAAACACCTGTAACTTAGACATTTGGCAGGATAAAGTGACCTCAATAACCTTCCGAGGTTCTCGTATTTGCGGAGTGCGCGTATCTATGGGCGCAAAATTCAGCTGTAAATGCGTTATTTTAACGGCGGGCACCTTTCTTAACGGCAGACTCTACATCGGAGATGAGGTAGTTGAAGGAGGTAGGATGGGGGAGGCTCCCTCACTTGGTTTGACTGAGCAGCTCTCAAGTTTGGGATGTACGACTGATAGAATGAAGACCGGTACTCCTCCCCGAATTGATGTCAGATCTCTCGATCTCTCTAAGCTTGATGTACAAGAGTTGGATCCCAATCCTTCCAAGTTTTCGTATCTCCCGTTTAAGACCAATATTCAAAAAGGTGTGGTTCAAAAGCCTTGCTATATTGTACATACCAATAAGAATGTTCACGAAGTACTAAAGAGCGGCTTTGATCAATCCCCGCTTTTCAGTGGCAAGATCTCAGGTATTGGCCCTCGATATTGCCCATCAATTGAAGACAAACTTCGCACCTTTGCCGGTAAGGATAGTCATCAACTTTTCCTGGAACCTGAAGGATGGAATACTTATGAATATTATCTCCAGGGGTTTGCTTCATCTCTTCCTCTAAAAGTCCAGATGGATGCTTTGCAGGAGATAAAAGGACTTCGCGGAGTAAAAATATTTACGCCGGCTTATGCTGTAGAGTATGACTTTTTCGACCCTACCGAATTACATCCTACGATGGAGTCAAGGATTATTCCAAATCTCTATTTTGCAGGCCAGGTCAATGGTACCACAGGTTATGAAGAGGCAGCGGCACAAGGCTTAATGGCCGGCATAAATGCCCATCTTAAACTTAACGGCAAGGAACCATTCATACTTAAGCGTGATGAGGCCTATATTGGCGTCTTAATTGATGATCTGATAACAAAAGGTGTGGATGAACCTTATCGCATGTTTACATCTCGTGCGGAGTACCGTATCCTGTTGAGGCAGGACAATGCAGACTTTAGACTTACCGAGATGGGGTATCAACTGGGTCTGGTAGATCAATTCAGGTATGAATTTACGAGGATTAAATACGACACAGTATCGGATTATATTAATTACGCCAATAAGACTTCCTTGGGGCCAAAAGAGGTAAATGAGTACCTTGTTTCAGTTGAAAGCGCAGAGATTAATTCCAAGAGAAAGATTTCAAATCTTTTATCCCGACCCCAGACATCTTTTAAGTCTTTACTTAATTGTGTTCCACGTGGAACAAAAATAGGATCAGATATTCCGGAAAAATTATCAGAAATATCATCTATTAAAACAGAGCAAGTCAATAATCTTCTCAATATGCCCTGGGGCAAAAAGGGCGATAGAGGGGAGATCGATCCAGAGTTTGTACATGAAGAAGTACTCAAATCAGCAGAAATTAGTGTTAAATATAAAGGATACATTGAGCGTGAAAAGGGTATCGCAGACAAGCTGCGACGTTTGGAAAAACTCAGAATTCCGGATGACTTCGATTTTTCAAAAGTGACTTCACTCTCTATGGAATGTCGCATAAAACTCAATAAATATCGGCCGCGTACAATTGCCCAGGCTTCACGAATTTCCGGTGTGTCTCCGGCTGATATACAAGTGCTGTTGGTCTATTTTGGAAGATAGGGTTCGGGGTTAATAAAAAAAAACAAATGTTCCACGTGGAACATCTGCTATATATCTTAATATTTGAGTAGTTTGATAACTCAATAATACAGTAGTTCGAGAGGTCAGCAAACTCAGTAGGTAATAATTCAATAGCTCTATACTTCAATAACTCAGCAACTCGATAGCCCAATAACTTAACAACTCTATATCTCAGTAGTTCGACAACTCAAAAAATTAATAGTTCGAGAGGTCAGTAGTTCGACAGTTCCGTAAGTTCGGTGGCCTATTAATTAAATAACTCAACAGATCAGTAAGCTCGGTAGCTCAGACTTCAATAGGTTGGCGGACTAGCACCCCGGTTGCTTGACACTTCAATATAGCGGTAGATCAGCAAGCCCTCTAGCTTGGTGCTTCAATAGTTCGATAAACCGGTAGATCAACAATTCTATAACTTAGCAGAGTGGTAATCCCGGCAGTTCAACAACTCAGTAACTCGAAAGCTCAACAATTCGATAATTTGGCAACCAAAAACTCCCGATCGCAACAATAATCCAATCTCTAAACGACATCTTAAAGCAGAAAACTGACTTAGAGAGGAAATGAAAATGTCGCATGTCTCGATTTTACCGAGAAGTTGTCGTCTAGTGTTGTAAGCATTAGGAATGGATAGCGGGTATCCTCCTGGAAGGGGGAGGCGGGATTTAATTTAGCCTCTTCAATGATGTAATCCAGCATGTGATGATTCCACTGGAAATAATCTGCTATCAATCTTTTGTCCCTCAGCAGAAAAAGTTCTACTCCGCTAAGGTTTGTAATAAATGCCCTGTTTTCAAACAAAGGAAGTGAGTCGGCATTCCTGTAAATATGAGTATTGAAACCTATTCTATCGTAAAACGAGACAATCTCTTCATTCGAGGGGTGCACTATCAGAAACTTCCAGCCCTGTCTTTTAGCGTTGGTTTTGAGATAAGCTATAAGCGATTTGGCATAGCCTCTGCTACGGTATTTGGGCAATGTGGCAAGTCCATAGAGATAGACTCCAGGATAAGAGTTTCTATTTCCTCTGGTGCGTGAACTGGAAATATATGATATGCTCATAGTGTGTAATACGGAAACGGCTTTCCCGCCCCGTTCGTAAACAAGGGTGTGCTTAGGATGGCATTTTTCCAGGAAAAAATCGATGTATTCATCGCTCGTGTCAAAGCATTTCCTGCATATCTTACGTATATCCGGTATGTCCTGTTTTGTTGCTGAGCGAATCATAGCTATTTATCTCTTTCTAATTGTCTTCTAATTACTCTGTTCTGAATATTTCGTTGATAAGGTTTGCATATTTTTTATGAACATTGCGGCGTTTTAGCTTAAGTGTCTGGGAAACCATATCATTTTGGGGAGTCCATTCATCAATCACAAGTCTTTCACGTTTAATGGCTTCATGTGCAGCCAAACTCTTATTGACCTTATTCACTTCGGAGTGGATTAATTTAACGATCTCCTCTTTTGCAATAAGTTCCTCATCACTACCATATTCTATTTTGCGCTTGTCGGCATACTCCTTAGTCTTTGATAATGAGGGGATTATGATGGCGGAGGCAAATTTTTGGTTATCACCGACCACTATGCAGTTGTCAATATAAGGGGACTCCTTGAGACGGGTCTCGATTACTTGAGGTGCCACATATTTTCCTATGGAGAGTTTGAATATCTCTTTCTTGCGGTCGGTAATCTTAAGGTACTGACCATCAACAAGATATCCCACATCTCCGGTGTGTAGCCATCCATCTTCATCGATTATCTCTGCCGTGGCTTCGGGATCCTTGTAGTAGCCGAGCATAACGTGAGGCCCTCTGGTCAGGATTTCTCCGTCTTCAGCAAAGGCGAGTTCAGTGCCGCCCAGGGCTTTGCCTACCGTGCCGATAACGTTGATGCCATCTGCAGGGCTATTTACAGCGATTACAGGGGATGTCTCCGTCATACCATATCCTTCATATATATGGAGATTTGCTGCGTTAAAAGCACGCACGATCTTGGCCTGAATCGATGACCCGCCGGATACTATAATCATCTCCTTGCCTCCAAGAGCTTCTCTCCACTTGCTATATACGAGTTTATCGTGTAGTTTACGTCTGGCGAGATAAATTCTGTTTTTATTATAAAAATCAAAGTTGTTGGCAAACTTCCAAGCACGTTTATAGATAAATCTCTTGATGCCTTTCAATCTCTTGCCGGCGGCTTCTAGTTTGCCATACATTATCTCCAATACGCGGGGAACTGAGCAAAATCCGTCTGCCTTGCAATCCGCAAGGTCCCTGGCGACTGTACTAAGAGATTCTGCATAATAGATGCTGATGGCCAACTCCTGAAACTCATAGTTCATTGTACGCTCATATACGTGACAGAGCGGGAGGAAACTGAGCATTTTGTGGTTCCAATTCCACACCTGGCGCACTGCGTGACCATGGGAATTGAAAACGAGGTTACGGTGGGATAGCATAACGCCTTTCGGCAGACCTGTGGTGCCGGAGGTATAGACGATGCTACAGCAGTCATCCGGGGAAATTTCGGCTTTATTGCGCTCTACAACGGGCTCAAATTGCTCTTTGTGTTCGCGCCCGAGTGCCTCTAACTTGGAGATGGAGAACATCTCTTCCGAGTCATCCATCAAGATTACCTTGAAATCCCTATCTATCTCTGCAATGATCGGAGCGATCTTCTCGTAGAGCTTTTGTGTGCCTACAACTATGATTTCGGCATCCGAATGGTCAAAAATGTGTAAAAAATCCTGTTTGCTCAGTGTGCTATACACCGGCACGTGGATCATATGGGCAAGATTTGAGCCCATATCCACAAAGTTCCACTCAGGACGATTGTTGCAAAGTGTTATAATCTTGGTACCCGCTTTATAGCCAAGTGCCAGAAGACCGTAAGCAACATTGTGTGAGTGCTCTATGTAGTCATCAATACTGTGTTTTATCCACCGGCCATCTACTTTGTGGGCCAGTATATCGTCCTTTGGAGGAAAAGAAGCTTTCAGATTTGAAAGCAGATCGAATGTGCGGGTTATCGTCATATCAAAAAAAAGTTAGAACTCCAAAATTAATAAATAACCATGAAAAATAAAAAAAAATAACAAGGGAGGCCCTCGCATGGGCCTCCCTCAACACATCACATTTGATTTACAAATCAGATTATTTCTTCATACTGCTTAGCAGATAGAAGAGTATCAATTTCCGAAGGTTCGGAAAATTTGATCTTAATCATCCACCCTGCACCATAAGGGTCTTCATTGACAAGTTCGGGAGCCTCTTCGAGCTCAGGATTCACCTCTACGATATCTCCTGAAAGTGGCATAAGCAAGTCAGCAACTGTTTTTACAGCTTCAACTGCACCGAAAATCTCATCTTTTTCCAAAAATTCTCCCTCAGTTTGAATATCGACAAAAACAATATCACCAAGCTCGCTCTGTGCGAAATCAGTGATACCTACTACTGCGATCTCTCCTTCGATCCTTATCCATTCGTGATCCTTGGAGTACTTAAGTTCTGCAGGAATGTTCATTACAAAAATCGATTAAAAATTATTAATACTGATTCCAAAAATGATTGTACAAATATAGTGCTAATATTTGAAACTAACAAAAAAATCTGAAAATCAGAGTAGTTTGAGTGCCTTTTTTATCAATTCCTCAAGAGAAAGTGAAGGATTTTCTTTCAGGAGCTTGTTAAGAGCCTTTTCAACATTGGGTTTAGTGAATCCGAGTAGCACCAAAGCAGTAGCCGCTTCCTGACGAATAGGCGAGGGAGCCGCTCCTCCTTCAAAGGGAAATCCGGCGGTAGATGCGCTCTTGCTGATCTTATCCTGGAGTTCAAGAATAACCCTTTGAGCCGTCTTCATACCAATCCCCTTGACGCTCTTTATGCGGTTGACATCCTGGGTAAGAATTGCGTTGGAAATCTCATCGGGAGTCATACTGGAGAGCATCATTCGCGCTGTTCCGGGGCCGATGCCGCTAACTGAGATCAGAAGGCGGAACATTATGCGCTCCTCCTTGTCAAAAAAGCCGAAAAGGAGCTCTTCATCTTCACGAAGATGCTGGTGTAGATAGAGTTT
>JAAZMM010000051.1 GCA_012798805.1 Bacteroidales bacterium | reverse complement strand
CTCCCTGCATCACGGTATCATTCTGATATTTGTAGGTATATTTGAGAAGCTCATCGACAAAGGTCTCATCCTTATTGTTGAAAAGGAAATATTGGGTACGGTGTATGTCGCTGAAACTGTCAAACGATCCCGAATAGATAAGACACTCGATGACCCTGCGATTGACGACACCTGAAGGAAGTCTCTCTACGAAATCAAATATATCGGTAAATGCTCCGCTGCGCTCCCTTTCTTCGATAATTGCATCTATGACATTGGTTCCCACACCTTTAATACCTGCCATTCCGAAACGGATATTGCCCTTCTTATTGACGGTAAACGTGGTGCGACTCTCATTGATGTCAGGTCCGAGAACCTCTATCTTCATCCTTTTGCAATCATCCATCAACTTTGTAATCTCCTCGATATCATTGAGGTTTTTACTGAGGTTGGCGGCAAGGAATTGAGCCGGATAGTGTGCCTTGAGGTATCCGGTCTGATAGCCCAACCAAGCATAGCAGGTAGAGTGTGATTTGTTGAACGCATACTCGGCAAAACTCTTCCAGTCCTTCCAGATCTTTTCCAGAATCTCCTGCGGGTGACCTTTCGCCAGAGCTCCCTCCATAAATTGATCATAGAGCTTCTCCATCACACTGAGCCTCTTTTTACCCATTGCGCTACGAAGCGTATCGGCCATACCGGGAGTAAATCCGGCTAGCTCCTGAGAGAGACGCATCACCTGTTCCTGATATACGGTGACTCCGTAGGTCTCCTCGAGATACTCCTCCATCTCCGGCAAATCATAAGTTATCTCCTGTCTTCCATGTTTGCGGGCCACAAAATCCGGTATATATTCCATAGGACCGGGGCGGTAGAGGGCATTCATTGCAATCAGGTCCTCGAAACGGGTCGGATGGAGTTCGCGAAGCCATTTTTTCATACCATCGGACTCAAACTGGAAAACGGCCGTAGTGTTACCCTTGCTAAAAAGCTTGTAAGTAAGGGGATCATCGATGGGAATGGATTCTATATCAAAAGCCTTATGGCCACTCTCGACAATATTGGACATTGTCTCTTTGATGATTGAAAGAGTTTTAAGTCCGAGAAAGTCCATCTTGAGCATGCCCACCTGCTCAATATAGGAGCCTTCATACTGGGAAACCCATATTTTCTCCTTACTCTCCTTATCCTCCTCTACCGTAATGGGAATTAAGTTGGTAAGGTCTTCGCGCCCTATGATGAGGGCGCAGGCATGAACTCCAGTCTGGCGGATAGTGCCTTCGAGCTGCTCGGCATATTTTATGGTGTTGCTCAGATTTTTATCATCCGAATCGAGGGCATCCTTAAAATCCTTTATTCTCTCCACGCAGAGTTTGATGGTAGGAGGCACCTCAACTTGGACAACCGTAGTAGAATCACTCTTATCATAAGTATCGATTTCAAATGATCTGGGGACAAGCTTGCTCAGACGGTCGGCCTCCTGAAGGGGCACCTGCTCGATACGGGCCACATCCCTGATAGCACTCTTGGTTGCCATCGTGCCAAATGTAATTACATGGGCAACATGATCTTTGCCATATTTATTCTCCACATATTCGAATACCTTTCCACGTCCCTCATCGTCAAAGTCAATATCTATATCGGGCATCGAGATACGGTCGGGGTTGAGGAAACGCTCAAAGAGAAGACCATATTTGATGGGGTCGATATTGGTGATTTTGAGAGAGTATGCCACTACCGATCCCGCTGCCGAACCACGTCCCGGACCTACTGCAACTCCCATTTTACGCGCTTCAGCAATAAAGTCCTGCACAATGAGAAAGTAGTCGGGATATCCCATCTTTTTGATGGTATCCAGCTCAAAATCAATTCTATCGCATATATTTTGAGGAATCTCCTCTCCATAACGCTTTTTCGCACCCTCGTAAGTGAGGTATCTCAAATATTCATCCGAATCCTTATACTCTTCGGGGATTGGGAAATGGGGGAGAATGGGGTCGGAATCGATGGAATAGAGCTCAACCTTCTCTGCAACCTCGAGAGTATTGGACAACACCTCCGGGTGGTCGGGAAAGAGAGCCGCCATCTCTTCTTTGCTTTTGAAAAACTCCTGCTGAGTATAACGCAACCTGTCAGGGTCATCCACATTGTTGTTGAATGTAAGACAAATCAAACGATCGTGAGCAGGCCCATCCTCCCTATTGACAAAATGAACATCGTTGGTTGCAATCACCTTTATACCATGCTTTTCTGCCAACTCATAAATGCCCTCATTGACAATCTGTTGTTTCTCAAATGTCTCCTTCGGGGCAAGAGGCACATCGGTAGGATGGCTCTGAACCTCAAGATAATAATCTTCACCAAAAATGGACTTATACCAAAGAATAGTCTCCTCGGCAGCCTCCATATTCCCATCCAAAATATGACGGGGCACCTCGCCGCCTAGACAGGCAGAGGTGCAAATCAACCCCTCACTATACTTTTCAAGCAATTCGCGGTCAATCCTCGGATGAAAATAAAATCCCTCAATATTGGCCAGCGAGCAGAGTTTGACCAGATTGCGATATCCGGTAATATTTTTGGCAAGAAGGATCAGGTGATAGGCTCTCTGATCTATTTTTCCACGGCGGGTATGCCTGTCCACCAATGCCACATAGACCTCACATCCGATAATGGGTTTGACGTCCGGATAGTCAGCCGCCACCCTGAAGAACTCCTTGACGCCATACATATAACCATGATCAGTTATGGCAAGGGCGGGCTGTCCATATTCATGGGCCTTTTGGAAAAGCGACCTGATAGCAGAAGCGCCGTCGAGAATGGAGTACTGAGTATGAACGTGAAGGTGAACGAATGACATTTAAATAAGTTTCTGTTAAGGTTAATAATTATATAAGGGAACGACCCGTCATAATATCGGGCTGAGGGATTCCCATAAGTTTGAGCATAGTTGGAGCAATATCGGCCAGGATGCCGTCGCTGACCTCTTTCACATCCTCATCAACCACAATAAAGGGAACTTTGTTGAGTGAATGGGCTGTGTTGGGAGTGCCATCCTCATTGACGGCATAGTCGGCATTGCCGTGGTCGGCAGTTATGATGACCGAATAACCGGCCTTACGTGCTGCCCTGACAACCTCGCCCACACAGGAGTCAACTGTCTGCACAGCCTTCACAATGGCATCATAGACACCTGTATGTCCCACCATATCCCCGTTGGCGAAGTTAAGTATTACCATATCGTGCTTGCCGGTGGCTAGCTCCGCTACAAGTGCATCCTTTACCTCAATGGCGCTCATTTCCGGCTTCAAATCATAAGTGGCCACTTTGGGCGAAGCAATCAGGATTCTATTCTCTCCGGCAAACTCTTTTTCCCGTCCGCCATTGAAGAAAAACGTTACATGAGCATATTTTTCGGTTTCGGCTATGCGAAGCTGGCTTTTTCCGAGAGAAGAGACCACCTCTCCAATAGTCTGAGGCACATTTTCCTTATCAAAAAGAATATGAAGTCCCCGGAATTTATCATCATAAGGGGTCAGGCAGCAATAATAGAGCGGAATGGTATGCATTCCCGCTTCGGGCATATCTGCCTGGGTGAGGACATAGGTCATTTCGCGGGCGCGATCATTTCTGAAATTGAAGAAAATAATTGCATCACCCTCCTCTATGGTGGCCACAGGAGCACCATTTTCCTCCACAACGGAGATCGGCTTGATAAATTCATCGGTAACCTCCTCCTGATAGGACTCCTCGATCGCCTCCACCGCCGAAAGAGCCTTGCGCCCCTTACCACGGACAAGAAGATCATAAGCCTCTTTGATCCTCTCCCATCTCTTATCCCTATCCATTGCATAATAGCGGCCGACAACGGAGGCTATCTTACCCGTAGTACGGGAGAGAACCTCCTCCAGCTCTGCCACATATCCCTTTCCGCTCCGGGGGTCGGTATCACGGCCATCCATAAAACAATGTACAAATACCTTTTCCAGCCCGGCTGCATCAGCTTCACGCAAAAATTCGTAGAGATGATTCAGAGAACTATGCACCCCGCCATGTGAGCAAAGTCCCATGAAATGAAGCTTTTTGCCCGATTTTTTTACATAATCATAGGCCGCTGCAATCTCCTTATTGGACATCAGGGCATGTTCGCGACAGGCTATATTTATTTTAACGAGATCCTGATAAACAATACGGCCTGCTCCGATATTGAGGTGTCCCACCTCGGAGTTACCCATCTGACCATCGGGAAGACCCACATCCTCACCACTTGCGCTCAGTTGCGAAAAAGGATACTTCGCCTTCAGAGCATTTATTTCGGGTGTTCCGGCTGTATATATTGCATTGGAATGATCCTGGCGACCTTCACCCCAGCCGTCCAGAATCATTAAGAGCACTTTTTTATTCATTATATAGTCTATTTTTACTAAATTTGTTACAATATTCCGTCCGATCGGACGAATGTACAAAGTTACGAATTATGGCAACAAAGAGAAAGAAAAATGACTCCGGCAGGAGCAAATCTTCTAAAAGCGGCAAGAAGAATGTAAGAAAGATCCAGGATCCCATAAAAACATCTACCAGGAAAAGCAAGAGCAAAATAGAGGCTGAAGGCATAATCAATCTCACAAGAGATGGTTTCGGATTTGTCTCCGTAGATGGGATCAACAATGATATATTTATCCACATTCGCAAGATGCGCGGCGCTCTGCATGGTGACCGTGTAAAGATTCTCATTCCCAAAAACATTGACCCTAAAGCCCGCAGGATCGAAGGTGAAGTGGTACACATCATCGAAAGATCGCGCAAACCCCATATCGGAGTGCTGCATATTGTGGGAAAACAGGTATGGGCTATCGTGGAGAGCCGCAATATGCCATACGATATACGAATACCGGTGAAAAGCCCCGACGACCTGCCGGAAATAGGCGGCATCAAAGCAGCAAAGGGGATAAAGGTAGCTGTGCTGGTAACCGACTGGCCGCGCCGCAGTCCCGAACCTCTGGGTAGGATAGTGGATGTGCTCGGAGTCCCCGGAGAAAATGATACCGAGATGCACTCCATCCT
>JAAZMM010000050.1 GCA_012798805.1 Bacteroidales bacterium | reverse complement strand
TACATAGTCAGAAACTTATATTCGAGACCATACCAGATCAGATCCTCCGGCGGAATGCCGCTCTCCAGCAGTTGTCGTACTTCTTCTACCATCCCCTCAGCAAGACGGGCATCAAGACGGGCATCAATTCGTGCGTTACGCACTTCGCGTGAAACACTTATGCCGATGAATTTGGTTTTTTTGGGCAAAAACGAGCTCCTGCGGACGGGGTGTTTCTCCTCCCAAATGGCAATCTCCAAAGCACGGATAAGACGCTTGCGAGTATCATAGTCGGTGGTATTGTGGGGCTTGCGCAATAATTCATATTTAGCGATAAGCTCCTCTGTGGGGAGCTTCTCCAATTCAGCCCTCAGGGCCATATCAGGGGGGACTTCAGGAAGATAATAGCCACAGGTTGCTGCTTCGATATAGAGTCCGGAACCGCCGCATAATATAGGCGTCTTACCCCTTTGCACTATATCTTGAAATGCCCGCTCAAAGTCCTTTTGATACTCAAAAATGTTGTATTTGGTACCGGCATCGGCAATATCTATCAGATGGTAAGGAATCTCTCCGTACTCCTCCAGATCCTTGCCCGTGCCTATATCCATCCCTCTAAATATTTGCCGTGAATCGGCAGAAATAATCTCTCCATCCAGCTCACGAGCCAACTTTACCGCATAACGGGTCTTACCTGAGGCTGTAGGGCCCAGAACACATATCAGATCATATTCCTGGAATGGAGGCTTTAGCATATCGGGCAATCCTTTGGTATATTTCACAAAAATAAGCTAAATTTGCATTCATTTCGCAGAATTTGCGCATCTATTGTTGCAAGCAAATGGCAAAAGCATAACTATATATGGCAAAGAGGAAGTCAAATAGAGTGGACATAAGGAACAGGAAGGCCACATTCGACTATGAGTTGATCGAAAATTTTACCGCAGGCATAGTACTCAGTGGAAGTGAGATTAAGTCGATACGTGCAGGCAAGGCCTCTCTGGTGGATAGTTATTGCTATTTTGTTGAAGATGAACTCTTTGTCAAAAATATGAATATTGCCGAATATTGGTGGAGCTCCGCATTCAGCCGTCAGGACCCCAAAAGGGACCGCAAACTGCTGCTGACAAAGAAAGAATTACGCAAATTGCGCCGCGCCACACGTGAAAAGGGTATGACCATCATAGCTACACGGCTTTTCATCGCGGAAAACGGCTATGCAAAGCTCAACATAGCACTTGCCCGCGGCAAACGAGAATATGATAAACGCCATTCCATCAAAGAGAAGGATATGCGCCGCGAGATGGAGCGAATGTAATACAACTGATAATATTGAATAACTATAGATCCATGGACCCTCTTTTAATTCACGACTTTCTTATCTCCAATAAAGATAAATTCACTATAGGCGACCTTGAAAACATCAAGCGTTTTTTGGAAAATAGCTCCACAGATCAATACCTCCATTTAAGCAAGGTTAGTTTCACCAGTCCAGGACTGATGCTTGCCGTCTCCATCTTCCTCGGATATATGGGTATTGACAGGATGGCGCTGGGTGAGTTTGGACTTGGATTTCTTAAACTCATCACCTGCGGGGGATGTGGTTTATGGTGGATTGCAGATCTATTTCTGATAATGAAGAAGACCAGAGAATTTAACTACAGGAAATTTCTCCAGAATATAGTCTGATATTACTTCTGTTTCTTCTCTTTTGGCGCAGGACGGTAGTTTTGCTTTGGTTGGACAACTGCCATCGCGGGCTTTTTAGCCACCAGACTCCATATAAGCACTATCAATCCGGTTACAATGAATGGGATGCTCAACAGTTGTCCCATATTTAGGGCCATTCCCTCCTCAAAGGCCACCTGAGGCTCCTTGATATATTCAATCAGGAATCGCATGCCGAAGAGCACAATGAGGAAAACTCCAAACAAAGTACCCTTTTTAAGGGTTTTAAGACGGCGTCGGTAGGCTGCAAGTAGTGCAAATCCCAGTAATAAATAGCTCAATGCCTCATAGAGTTGGGTCGGATGCTTGGGAACAGTCTCCCCACGTCTCACGAAAATGAATCCCCACGGGAGATCTGTCGGATTGCCATAAATCTCCGAATTCATAAGGTTACCAAGACGTATGAAACACCCGGCAAAAGCTACTGCAATGACCATTCTATCCAGAATCCACATCATATCGAAACCATTCTTTTTGCCATATTTATGACAATACCACCAAATGGCCAGCAACACTCCTATCGCTCCACCATGGCTCGCAAGGCCTCCTTTCCAGGGCATAAATATCTCAAGCCAGTGGGCTTTGGTCAGATAATAGTCCGGTTGATAGAAAAGACAATGCCCCAAACGAGCACCTACAATAGTACCGATGAGTATCGCATAGAGCAACGGCTCGAGCAACTTTACATCAACACCTTCTCTTTTGTAAAATTTAGTAAAAAGCCAATACCCTAGAGGAAAACCGGCAATAAAAAGCAATCCGTAATATCTGAGAGTAAAAGGACCGAGCTCAAAAATCACCGGATTCACATTCCAAACTACTGATAAAAAATCCATAACCTGTCGCTATTTATTAAACAAACATAAAATTCAACGCTTTAATCTTGCAAAAACACTCATCGGGAGCACCTTGCCAAAACTATCCTTAAGTATCAGCTCACCGCACTCCAGCGAATGGAATTTCCCTCCAAATGCCTCTTGCACCAAAGTCTCCGCCATAGCGGGCGAATAACCATTGGAATAGAGATTAAGCACCATAAAACTCCTCTCGGGGGCCAGTATCGAGGCCACATTGAGAAGCATCTCGGAGATAGAGTCATCAAGCTTCCATCTCTGACCGTCGGGACCATACCCATATGCCGGAGGATCAAGAATTATGCCCTGATAGCTATTTCCCCTGCGGGCTTCCCGCTTTACAAAAACCAAAGCATCCTCGATCACCCAGCGAATATTATCCAAACCACTGGACTCCATATTATTACGCGCCCAGGTCACCACCTGACGCACTGAATCAAGGTGAATCACATCGGCTCCCGCCCTACGGGCTGCAAGCGAAGCAGCTCCGGTGTATGCGAAAAGATTAAGTACTCTGGGAGGATCGCCCTCCGGAAAAGAGGCTGCAATCTCCTTAACATTGCTATATATGAAGTCCCAATTGGGAGCCTGTTCGGGGAAAACCCCTATATGCTTGAATGCAGTTAATTTGAGAAGGAGGTCAAACCCCACCTTCGGATAGGACACAGTCCAGTCATCATCCATCTTGCGAAGCATTCCCCAGGATCCGCTATCCTCCTTGCCTGCCTTGGCGAGGCCTGAGCCGGGGACAAACTTTGCACAAGCGCATTTAAGCCACTCTTCCTCCGGGAGAGTGCGCTCCTTTTTTGCCCTGATCTCGGGACGAATCACCACGTACCCGCCAAAGCGCTCCAGTTTCTCTGAGTTGCCGAAGTCTATAAGTTCATAGTCGCGCCAGGAGGAGGATGGAGATTCTATCGTCATGCAAAAAGATTATTCACGTATGGCCTTAATGCCGGGAAGTTCTTTGCCCTCAAGATATTCAAGCATCGCACCGCCACCGGTTGAGACATAGCTCACCTTATCTGCATAGCCCATCTGTGTTACTGCTGCCACAGAATCACCGCCACCCACAAGGGTGAAAGTACCTTTTTCGGTAGCTTTAGCGAGCATTTCTGCCATTGCATTGGTGGACTTGGCAAAATTTGGCATTTCAAATACTCCGAGAGGACCATTCCAAAGGATTGTGCCGGAGTCATCGATGATTTTTTGCCATTTAGCGAGGGAAGAGGGTGCGGCATCCATTGCTTCCCAGCCATCGGGAATCTCGAAGTTATCCACAATCTTGAAATTTGCATCATTACTGAAATCATCAGCAACTACAACTTCGCGACGAAGGTCAAGGTCAATACCCTTAGCCTTGGCTTTTGCTATGATATTTTTTGCTGTCTCAATCTGGTCATCTTCACAAATAGAGTTGCCGATTTTACCACCAAGAGCCTTAATGAAGGTATAGATCATACCACCACCGATGATCAGATGATCGACGCGGTCAATAAGATTTTCAATAATACCGATCTTTGAGGAGACTTTCGCTCCGCCGAGAATGGCAGTAAGCGGACGGGCGGGATTGTGGAGAATTTTGTCTATAGCCTCAATTTCGCCCTCCATCACATAACCAAACATCTTGTCACTGGGGAAATATTTGGCGATAAGCGCAGTAGAAGCGTGAGCGCGGTGTGCCGTACCGAAAGCATCATTGATATAGCAATCGGCATAGGAGGCAAGCTTGGCCACAAATGCTTTCTGGCTCTCCTTAACCGCAGCTTTGGCTGCCTGTTTTTCCTCCTCTGTTGCATCCTCGGCAAGTCCACGGGGTTTGCCCTCCTCTTCCGCATAAAAACGGAGATTTTCCAGCAAAAGCACCTCACCCGGCTTAAGTGCCGCAGCCTCTGCATCTGCCTTCTGGCAATCTTCAGCAAATTGGACCTTGGTGCCAAGATATTCCTCGATACGGGAAATAATGTGTTTAAGGGAGAATTTCCCGGTCACTCCCTTGGGGCGGCCAAGATGCGACATTATGATAAGTGAACCACCCTTTTCGAGCACTTTTTTCAATGTAGGAATAGCTGCTTTAATGCGGGTGTCATCAGTGATTTCAAATTGCTCGTTCAACGGAACGTTAAAATCGACTCTTACAATAGCTTTTTTGCCCGAAAAGTCGTAAGTTTCTATTTTCTTCATAAAAATAAATTTGTATAAATCCCTTTAATATCGGTCGCAAAATTATAAAATATTTAGCAAAAAGTTGCTAATCCTCAATATATTAATTATATTTGTATGCCCCGGTTCCTTAAACTTTGTAAAAACTTTTTGCCATGTCAAAATATGAATCAAATCTATTTTGGAATCCTCGGGATAAGATTGATGAAAAAAATATCGAACGCACAATCTATGCATTCGAGTCCCTCCTTTTACAATACAATACACGCACCCGGAATGTAATCGGCAACTACCGCCGAAGTTTCAAAAATGACCGTACATTTTTCAATGAGTTTCTCTCTTTGAAAAGAAAAGAGATTCTCTCCTGGCGTAATTGCGGCGTTAAGACCACCCGCAATGTGATGGAGATCATCGCACAGGTGCGTAGCCGGTTGCCCAGCGACAACGCCCGGAGCCTGGTCCATGATATTCCAATGCTGGGGAGCGACACAATCCTCAGAATTTTCAGTCTTAGGGAAAAATTGGGCTACTTTCCGGTTTTTGCCACTCTGGAAGAGTATATCCGCACATTTGACGAACGAGACCTCAAAGTTATTAACTCTCTGCTGCTGATTTATGATGGCAAAATGCCCGCAAGTCGCATTGAGGTTGCGGAGGAGCTCGAAATATCCATTGAACGTGTTCGCCAAATGATGCAGCAAATTATTGATAACATACGCGATTACCTCGGAATGATGAAAAAATTGATCAGGACTCCCCGGGGTTACCGCAGATGCCCTTACCGTTGGCGTTCTCTTGGAGTGCATCTCGATATCAACAAAGCTGAGGGTACTAATTTCAGCCGCAATCTTGTAAATATCGCTTTGGCTACACTCTACCGCGAAATTGCAATTATCGGAAATGTGCGCGACTCTCTGATGATGAAAAACGACCGCTTTACCAGGACCACTCTTGTGCCCACAAAGCTGGCAAAGTGTTTTGATTTTGAGTTATTTTTAAAATCAGTAGAAAACACAGCTCTAGAGCGTCGTGATGAATCAGAAATGATACCTATTGAGCAATTTGCCTCCGAATGCCGTATAAATCGCTATTACGAACATTACAAGAAGGATATAATTTCCGCCTGCTCCACCGCTTTGAAATACAATATAGCTATGGGGGCTGCTGCAGCAAAAGCCTATGCCAAAGCGGGACTTATCGATCCCAACCCCCGTGACCCTCTCCGCAAAGCTGCGAAAGATGTTTTCGCCTCCATCCCTCTTAAAGTACAAAATGAGATGATCATTTTCCCTGCCACCGTCAAGAAACAGGTTCCCAAGATACTGGAAGAGATAATCCGTGCAAAAGGACGCCCGATGACTGCAAAAGAAATACTGGAAGAATACAATCGGCTCCATCCGGGCGAAAAGAGGAAAAAGAAATTTGTTTCAGGAAACGTACTGCGTGCTCCCTCAATTATGGCTATCGGGCGCACAGGCAGATATACCCTCAAAGAGTGGAATAAGGGGGCCCACAGAGGCGGCACAATACGCTCTTTCGTAAGAGAATATCTAAAATCTCAACCGGGATTGACCGCTCCCGTTTCAGATGTGGTGGAGTACGTGTTGCAATTTAGACCAACCACAAACAGAAGCTCAATTATATCCAACCTTCAACTTGAGCGTAAAGGTTCATTTATCTTTTCTGACAAAGAAGGAGTGAGATATCTTACATTAAAAGCGGCTCCTAAACAATCCTGACACCTTTACTCCAAACGGAGGTTATGTTGTATTGATTGTCAAGCAGGAGTATATCGGCATCTTTCCCCTTCTCAAGAGTACCCACACGGTCAATGACATTCATTATCCTTGCAGGGGTCTCCGAAGCCATCCTTACGGCATCCTCGAAGGGTACCTCAGCCTTTATGATCATATTTTTGACTAACTGATCCATTGTGGAAATTCCCCCGGCAACCGTATCGTCGGATTTGAATTTACACACTCCGTTATCTATATAGATTTGTGAAAAAGCAAGCTCATTGCCATCATAGGCAGCATAACGGAGTGCCGCAGTTACCAGTGCCGTCCTTTCAACACCTTTGAGTTTATATACAAGACGCAGAATTGTCGGAGGCAGATGAACACAGTCCGCAATGACCTCTGTAGTCATCTCATCTATCAGTAAAACGCTCTCCACCGTACCCTCATATTTGTATTCACGACGCTTATGGAATCCCGGCATTGAGTTGTACAACTGTGCTGCATGAGTAAATCCTGCATCAAATCCCGCCTTTACATCGTCATACTCCGCCATAGTATGGGAAATGGCTGCAAGTATGCCCTTTTCAGTAAGAAAACGGGCAAATTCAGAGGCCCCCGGAAGCTCCGGAGCTGCATCCCATCGTCTGATACAGGGAAGCTCCCTCACAATTCGTTCATACATCACGGGGTCGGGATCTTTTACATCGTACCGACCTTTTGTGATCTCTGCACTCACATAGGGCCCCACTATATGCAATCCCCCGATGATACGATTGCCACCATCCATCAGTTTTGTACAAAGCTTTCCTGCTGCCAACACTTTATCATAGCCCACAGTACCTACAGTTGGGAATATGGTAGTAGCACCATGCCCCAAATGGGCACCTATTATGGCATTAAAAGCCTCCACAGTGCCGTCGTGAAACTGGTAGCCCGCCGCTCCGTAAATATTCATTGCAACATATCCGGGAATAACATAGCGTCCTGTAGCATCAACTAATTTGGCATTTTCCAGAGGAAGGTTGCTCGAGGTTATGGCGAGGATGCGATCCCCATTGACAAGTACGGAGCCGCCATTTATCCAACCCTGCGGGGTAAGAATCTTTCCGTTGTATATCTGTATCAAATTCATAGTTTGGTGATTTTTGTGATAGTGTTAGATGGACTTGATGATTTTTCCCATAGCAATAACTCCGCGGAGATCATAGTTCTTATCTATGAATAAAATGTCCGCATCTTTTCCCTTCTGGAGGGAGCCTTTACGCTCCTGAATGCCCATTATTCGGGCAGGTGTCTCGGAAACCATCCTAATGACATCGAATAGGGGTATCGAGGCCTGGGTTGTTACTACTTTTATCACACGATCCATAGTTGCAATGGAGCCGGCGAGGGCAGAGCGATCCGCAAGCTTGCAGACTCCATCTTCGATGATGACGCGGGGGTCAAAAGCAGCCGGATTATCACTGGCTGCACAAGCCAGCGCATCTGTGATTAGTGCCGTCTTCTCTACACCTTTAATCTTGTATATCAGTTTAAGTATGGTGGCAGGCACGTGGATACCATCGCCTATTACCTCTACGGTCATATCATCTATGAGATAAACGCTCTCTACCGTGCCTTCATACTTATGTTCATTTTTCCTGTGAAACCCCGGCATCGCATTGTAGAAGTGTGTAGCGTGGGTAAAACCGGCTTCGTATGCATCCAGCACATCGTGATACTCAGCAGCAGTATGACCAATGGAGGCCAGCACACCCTTTCTGGTGATGTAGCGACCGAAAGCAGTAGCTCCGGGAAGTTCCGGTGCGGCATCCCAACGTTTAATACAGTCGGTCTCCTCTAAAAGAGGAATATATTCGCCGGGATCGGGATCTTTGATATATTCCGGAATCTGACCACCGGCCATTTTCATATTAAAATAATGTCCCTCGAGATGGAGTCCCAACACCGGACTATCTTTCTCAGCCATCAACTTCTCCGTGGTAGCCACTGCTGCCCGTATCATAGGAATACTGGAGGATGAGAGAGTTGGGTAAATACTGGTAGTGCCGTGCTCCATATGTGTAGCTACTGCTACTCTGAAGGCCTCTTCCGAGCCTTCCATGAAATCGCGGCCGCCACCACCGTGACAATGGGTTTCAATGGCACCGGGAGTAATATACATGCCCTTGGCATCAATAACTTTGGCACCGACGACAGAGAGGTCATAATTTGTGACCTCTAAAATTTTGTTGTCATTAATGATGAGTGAGCCTCCTTTGAGCCATCCTGAGGGGGTATGTATTATACCATTTATAATTTGAGTCAGCATAGTTTGTGTTGCGTGTTAGTTCTGAGTATTGAGGTTTTAAAGGGTTGCGGGTTAGTTCTGAGTGGGTAGTATGTAGTGGGTAGTGGGTAGTAAGTAGTTATGAGTGGGTAGTATGTAGTGGGTAGTGGGTAGTGAGTAGTGTTGCGGGTTTCAGGTTAATTGTTTTGAATATATAGTCGTTATAAGTATGGGATTGTGGGTTATACAATATGTTGATTTTTGTGCTATCTGTTAAATAAGTCGTAAAGATAACAAAAAATAACGCTACAACTTGTAGATATATTTTACAAATCGATTACATCCATTAATATCTTGAAGAACTACGGAGTCGGGGCTGAAAAGGGCAGCCACCTCATTGCCGAAAGCTTCATTTACCTCAAAATAGCAGACACCCTCCTTCTTCAATAATTTTTCCACCCAACATTTCAGCGCTCTATAGTAAAGCAGCGGATCATCATCGGGCACGAAAAGCGCCATTGCCGGCTCATAATCAAGCACATTGGGACGCATCTGTGACCGCTCACTCTCAAGCACATAAGGGGGATTGGAGACAATTACGTCAAACTGAGGAAGACCGGCAGGAGGAGTTCCCAGCACATCTGCCCAAAAGAAAACAGGCCTGCGCACAGGACCCTCTTCACTCTTCACTTTCTGTTTTCCTGCAATCTTCAGGGCCTCTTCGGAGATATCACAACCAAACAATTGAGCCCCGGGCAATTCTGCCGCAAGCGACCAGGCCAGACATCCCGAACCGGTACAAACATCGAGAATATTGAACTCCTGCTCCTCATCGAGCTCCTTTACCGAAAAATCATCGATTATGATACCGAATAGTTCTTCCGTCTCAGGACGGGGAATCAACACCCCTTCCCGCACCTTAAATCGCCTACCACCGAACTCAGAGAAGCCAAGCACATATTGCAATGGCCGCCATTTGAGCAATTCTGCCAAAGCCCTATTCAGCGACTGTTCTTCGTCAACGGAAATCATCCTATCGGGATCTGATAAATAGGAATACCCGGGCAGCTTGAGGTAGTGAGACACTAACCTGACAGCCATAGACTTAGCCTCTGCCTCCGGATAGAGTTCCGAAAGATCCCGTGTAGCTTTGTCAACAAATTGCTTTAGAGTCATATTTTATAGAGAAATGATCAGGTAATATCTGCAATGCCCGTTATAACCTGCGTCATATCCAAACCAGCGGCACGGATCTGCTGAGGCACCAGACTCATTGGAGTCATACCGGGCACCGTATTTAGCTCCAGAAAGACCACACTCCCATCATCACAGAGAAAGTAATCCACTCTCACGATACCTCTACAACCCAGACAATCATAGATGCTGCGGGTAGTGGCCGAAATCTCCCCCACCTTGACGGGATCAATATCGGCAGGACATATCTCATCGCTCATACCATTATATTTTGCCTCATAATCAAAAAATGAGGTGTGGGGAATAATTTCCGTCACGGGCAGGGTTACTATCTTATCTCCATCCATATAGGCACCCTGTGTTATTTCACGCCCATCGATGAACTTTTCCACCAACACCGTGTCGCTGTGCATCAATGCCAGCTTTACCGCCTCTTCCAGCTCTTCCTCCTTCATAACCTTGCTGACGCCGAAACTGCTTCCTCCGGAACAGGGTTTCACAAAAAGAGGTAATCCGAGCTTTTCAATAATAGTTTGTGTGGAAAAATATTTGCCCTTTCTCAAGCAAACATCAGGAGCCAACTTAAATCCAAAATCTCTAAGCAATGTTTTACATATCTGTTTGTCAAAAGCCGAAGCCGAAACAGCTGAAGAGGAGGTCGTAAATGGTACTCCCATCATCTCAAGATACCCTTGCAGCACTCCATTTTCACCCGGAGTACCGTGAATCATGATCATAGCAAGGTCAAACTTTATCTTTTTACCCTGAAAAGTAAAAGAAAAATCATTTTTATCCACCTGAGTCAGCACCGTCAAACCCGCCTCCGGATCCGATTCAACAGCCTCTCCGAAGGCCTCTACCACCTGCCAGGAGGCCCCTTTCAGGAGCACATGATAAACATTGTATTTTGAACGATCGATATAACGAGAAACATTGCGGCCACTCAAAATGGAAATTCCCACCTCCGCTGAGTCACCGCCATATATTAGTGCAAGGTTGCGCTTAGTCATAAAATACTTGAGTTATCAATTGAAAAAATCATGATCATCACCGGACTTGGATGCTCCACCGTCCGACAGATCACTATCATCTCCGGTGCAGGATAGGTCCACGTTCCAACCAAGAGGTGAGACAAATAGGTCTTCCGGACCAATACTGATGCTCTTGTCGCCATAGACTTTCTGCATGAATATTCCCCATATAGGCAATGCCATATTAGATCCGGCACCATAAGTCAAACTTTCGAAATGCACCTGACGGTCCTCAGCGCCAACCCATACTCCAGCGGTCAATTTTGGCGTAAAGCCTATAAACCATCCGTCAGACTGATCGTTGGTTGTACCGGTTTTACCGGCAATGTTATTCAGACCATATTTCCAACGGAGACGACCCGCCGTACCCTCATTGACTACACCCTGCATAAGGTTAACCATAAGATAGGCGGTAGGATCACTTAAAGCCTCTTTTTTACGGGAGGAAAAATTGGCCAGGACATTGCCGGACTTATCTTCAATGCGATTGACCAGCATTGGAGCGACATATACCCCACGACTCGGGAAGGTATTGTAAGCAGCCACCATCTCATAAACGGAGATGTCACAGGAGCCTACACAAAGCGAGTAAACAGGATCAAGATATGAACTGATTCCCATTTTACGGCACATATCCACCAACGCATGGGGGCCAAACTGTTTCATCAAATAAGCAGAGATGTTGTTCGAGCTGCGCGTAAGACCCCATTTAAGTGTAACGGTCTTACCTATATACTCTGCCCTATCGGTACTCTTCGGAGTCCAGACTTCATCTCCCACAGGAAATGAATAGGGGATGTTGACCACCTTGTCACAGGGCGTAAAGCCCTCCTGCATGGCAAGAGTATAGAGAAAAGGCTTGATAACGGAACCCACCTGGCGTTTGCCCTGTCGGGCATTGTCATATTTGAAATAGCGGTATTCCGGACCTCCCACATAGGCCTTAACTTTGCCTGTATGCGGCTCTATAGCAATAAATGCGGCACGAAGAAATGATTTATAATATTTGATGGAATCATTGGGAGTCATCAAAGTATCGATATAACCCTTCTCATTCCAGGCGAAAACGCGCATTTGAACCTTCCGGTCAAATGATTGCAGGATCTCCTTCTCGCTCATCCCCTCTTTTTTCGACTCGCGGTAGCGGTCACTCCACTTGACAGCCTGGTTCATCAACATCTGACGAATTTCAAGAGGCACGTCATCTGAAAATGGAGCATTGCGCTTACGCCTTAGGTCGTTGAAGAAGACCTTCTGCAAATCTTGGCCCAGATGCTCTTTTACAGCATCTTCCGCATATTGCTGCATTCGGGAATCGATTGTGGTGTAGATGCGAAGTCCATCCTTATCAAGGTTGTACTGTGTACCGTCGGGCTTAAGGTTTTTGTTGAGCCAGCCATAGAGCGGATCTTCAATCCATAAAGTTGAATCAGCAGAATAGTCCTCTTTCTGTCTATATGAAGAGGGATGGGGCTCATCCGCATTCATATAGCGACGAAGCATATCACGATAGTAAGAACCAAGACCGGCATTATGGTCCTGCTGCTGATAGGAAAGCTCAATGGGTATCTGTACTATGGAGTCGTACTGCGCAGGTTTGATATAACCATACTTTTCCATCTGCCTTAGAACATGATTGCGACGTTTTAGAGAATTTTCCGGATTTATTACAGGATTGTATCTGGTAGGTTTGTTGACCATTCCGACCAGACAAGCGCTCTCTTCGACCGTGAGCTCACTTACATCTTTGTCAAAAAAGGTAAGGGCTGCCGATTTGATGCCATAGGCATTGCTGCCAAAAAAGATAGCATTGAGATACATTGTCACGATCTCATCCTTAGTATAATTACGCTCAAGCTTGACTGCCGTAATCCACTCTTTTATCTTTATGGTAACGAGCTTGAGAAACTTGCCTCCGGGAATACGGCTTGTGACCTCCTGGCGGGGATAAAGGGTCTTAGCAAGCTGCTGGGTAATGGTGCTTCCTCCCCCTTGGCTTTGGTCTCCCATAATCAGCGTCTTAACCACGACACGGACAAGACCTCTGAAGTCTATGCCCGAATGACGACGGAAACGCGCATCTTCCGTGGCGATAGCCGCATTGACCAGATGAGGCGGCAATTCTTCGAAAGAAACATATGAGCGATTCTCAAGATGATAGGTATTTATGACCTTGCCATCTTCGGAAATAAGCTCCGTGGCAAGGTTGCTCTTTGGGTCTTCAAGCTCCTCAAATGAGGGAATATGTGCAAAAAAGGCCACTCCGGCTACTAAAAGAATAAAAAGTGCTACAGGTGTCATTACTATCCACCAAAACCACTTCAAAATCCTCTTCCGGTTGACCGGTTTTTTATTTTCTGTCATAAATCAAAATGTTTAGAACACGCAAAAATAACAATTAAAATTTGGATAATTGCTTTCTTTATCCCTTACTTTGCATTTCAGTATGAAAAGAATAAAAGGAGGATTAAGGAATATGGAAGAGAATCTGGTAATAGTGGAGTCGCCTGCCAAGGCAAAGACGATCGAGAGATTTTTGGGAGAAGGTTTTACTGTAAAGTCGAGCTACGGCCACATACGGGATCTTAAGAAAAAAGATCTTGGTATTGACATAGAAAATGGCTTCGAACCTCAATACGAAATACCGAAGGAGAAGAAGAAAGTGGTCTCTGACCTGGCTGCCGCTGCAAAAAAAGCGGATGTAGTATGGCTCGCATCTGATGAGGACCGTGAAGGAGAAGCTATTGCCTGGCATTTGCAGCAAGCATTGAATATCCCCGAGGATAAGAGCCGTCGTATTGTATTCCACGAGATCACCAAAAATGCCATACTGGATGCCATAGAGAATCCCCGTGGCATTGATTCAAACCTCGTCATGGCTCAACAAGCCCGCAGGGTACTCGACCGCCTTGTGGGATTTGAACTATCACCCATCCTTTGGAAAAAAATTCAGCCTAAGCTCTCTGCCGGCCGCGTCCAGTCTGTTGCAGTACGTTTGATTGTGGATAGAGAGAGAGAAATCAACTCATTCGAAGCCCAGCCCTATTTCAGAGTAGAGGGCATATTTATCCCGGAGGGATCCAAGGTACAGATAAAAGGAGTTCTGGACAAAAGATTCTCCACCATCGAAGAAGCCACAGAGTTCCTTGAGCGCTGCAAAGGATGCTCTTTTGACATTTCTTCAATAGAGAAAAAGGAGATAAAACGCTCTCCGGCGGCCCCATTTACCACATCGGCTCTCCAGCAGGAGGCATCCCGAAAACTTGGATTATCGGTAGGCCAGACGATGGTCATTGCACAACGACTCTACGAGAACGGACTTATCACTTATATGCGTACCGACTCAACAAACCTCTCCTCTTTGGCACTCAACACTGCTAAAGAGGCCATTACATCAATGTACGGGGCGCAATACTCACAACCGCGCAACTACAGAACCAGAAGTAAAGGTGCACAAGAGGCACATGAGGCTATCCGCCCTACTTACATATCCAACACCTCCATAGAGGGTACCGCAAATGAAAAAAGGCTTTACACACTAATCTGGAAGAGAACAATAGCCTCGCAAATGGCTGACGCACGTCTGGAAAAGACCGATGTTACCATTTCGGGTGACCGCATTAGTGAAAAGTTCCTTGTACAGGGCGAACAAATTATCTTTGACGGATTTTTAAAGGTCTATATTGAAGGGCGTGACGATGAAGATGAGAACGACAAGGCCACCTTGTTGCCCAGTCTCAACCTCGGGCAAACGATGATAGATAAGAGCATCACTGCTACCGAAAAATTCACCCAAAGACCCCCACGTTATAGTGAGGCGAGCCTGGTCAAAAAACTCGAAGAACTCGGTATAGGCCGCCCATCCACATACGCACCAACCATCTCCACCATTCTCAAGAGAGGATATGTCATAAAAAGTGATAAACCCGGTACTCCCAGAGATTTTCGCGAGATCACCCTCAGCAAAGGCACAATAACCTCAACAGTCAAAAGCGAGATTGCCGGTCGTGAAAAGAATAGACTCTGTCCCGAAAATATAGGAATGGTAGTGACTGACTTCCTCTCAACCAACTTTCCGGATATTCTGGATTATGGTTTTACGGCAAAGGTGGAGGCTGATTTTGATAATATTGCCAAGGGAAATCTCGTTTGGAATGAGGTCATAAGCGACTTCTACGAACCATTCCACGAAAAAGTGACCAGTTCGCTTCAAGACAGGACCTATACACATATGGAAAGAACCCTCGGTATAGATCCGGCTACCGGAAAGCCGGTAATTGCACGCATGGGACGCTATGGCCCGCTGATACAAAGAGGCAGCAACGACGATCCTGACAAACAGTTTGTAAGTATGAAAAAGGGGCAGTTGATAGAGGAGATCACTCTCAAGGATGCTCTCCAGCTACTCAAGCTCCCCCGCACCGTCGGTGAACATAAAGGGAAGGTTATAACAGCAGCTATAGGCCGTTACGGACCCTATATCAAAGTTGATTCCACATTCATCTCTCTGCCGAAGGAGCTCGACCCCTATACCGTAACTATTGATGATGCAATCAAATTGATTGCAGAGCACGAACTAAAGGAGAGCCAGAAACATATAGCTGAATTTCCGGAATATAAGATCCAGGTTCTCAACGGCCGTTACGGACCCTATATAAAACAGGGTAAAAACAACTATAAAATACCTCGTGGTACCGATCCATCTTCTCTCGATGTCGCTGATTGTCTGGCAATTATAGAAAAAGAGAATGCAAAAAAGTCAAAATAGCTTACAATTTGTAACCAAATTGGGATTTTTTTTGTACTTTTGCTTCTAAATATAGACCTATGACTACTTATCAGATTGATCGGATTGATCAGAAAATCCTCTCATTTCTCGTGAAAAATGCGAGGATGCCCTTTCTTGAGATAGCCCGCGAGTGCGGGGTATCGGGGGCGGCCATACACCAGAGAGTTAAAAAAATGGAGAGCATGGGCATTATCACAGGCTCTACTCTTCTCGTAAAACCCAAGGCCCTCGGGCTTAATGTGTGTGCCTTTGTGGGGGTTTCTCTCTCCCAGGCCAACAGTTATCCACAGGTTGTGGAGGCACTCAAGAAGATGTCGGAAGTTGTGGAGTGTCATTTCGTAACAGGCAATCACGCACTTCTGCTTAAAATTTACTGTTTCAACCACGACCATTTGATGGAGATTCTGGTCAACACGATCCAGAATATTCCCAGCGTAGCAAAGACCGAGACATTGGTCTCTCTTGACCAGGCAATAGAACGCCAGGTGTGGGTCGAGGATTACCCTAATGCCTCCTCTCCTGAAAAATAGCCTGCGCTACAGCCAGATCTTCCGGAGTTGTAATCTTTATATTAGTGCTGAGACCCTCACAGAGAGTTATTTTGTGTCCCATATACTCCACTACCGAGGCATCATCGGTAAAGAGAGGATTATATGGCTGCAAATAGGCCTCCTTGAGCAGTTCGGAATGAAACATCTGAGGAGTCTGCACAAGACGATAACGTGAACGATCTATAGCCAAAGAGGTCCCGTCGGGGCCTATTTCCCGCAACGATTCCACTGGAGGAATTACAGGTATCAGCGCTTTACACTCCTCCATCTTTTCAAACATTGACCTGAGAAAATCAGGTGTCACAAAGGGACGAACTCCGTCGTGAACAGCTACTATGACCCCGTCAGGAACATATTTTAGTGCATTCTGCACAGAATGGAATCTTGTAATGCCGCCGGATGGCATGATATATCGTCCTAAAAAGCCGGTACGGTTGCAATACTCTTTCCAATACTCCTTCTCTCCGGAGGGCAACACCACTATAATCTCGATCTCATCAAAACTCTCCATAAAACACTCAATAGTATGTCTGAGAATCGGTTTCCCCTCAATTTCAATGAATTGTTTGGGAATATCGTATCCCATTCTCAACCCCTGTCCTCCGGCAAGTATAATGGCATAATAGCGTCTCTTCATTTCCCTTAAAAATTATACTACAAAAATAGCCGAAAATCCCGTTATTATTACTAAATTTGCTTGATAATTTTCATTTTGACCCGATATCGCAAATGCGTACCGATAATTGCACCAAAAAGATAAGAAAAGCACTGATTTCAGTATATAATAAAGAGGGCATCGAAGCGATAGCCCGTGAACTTGTAGCTTGTGGCGTTGAACTGATCTCTACAGGAGGAACATTTACATTTCTCAAAGAGATCGGACTTGATGTTACCGCAGTTGAAGAGATCACTTCCTATCCATCGATCCTCGGAGGCAGAGTAAAAACTCTTCACCCAAAAATCTTTGGGGGGATTCTCTATCGCAGAGAGCATCTCCGTGACCTGGAAGAGATCGAACAGTATGAAATAGACCCCATCGATCTGGTGATTGTTGACCTCTACCCTTTTGAGAAATATGTCGAGATGGGTGCAACTCCGCAAGAGATTATTGAAAAAATAGATATTGGAGGCATTTCGCTTATAAGAGCAGCAGCAAAAAATTATCATGATGTGATCATCGTCTCCGGCCAGGAGGCTTACGGTCCGCTGCTCCACCTGCTGAAGACAAAACAGGGTGAAAGTGATATTGAAGAACGCAGATCATTTGCCAGACAGGCATTTCACACAACCTCCTATTACGATACCCGGATTTTTAACTGGTTCAACAGGGACAATGCCCATTCAATGCCGCTGCGTTACGGTGAAAACCCCCACCAGCAGGCAAAATATACCGGCTCAAGTGACTCGCTGCCTAAACAGCTGCACGGAAAAGAGATCTCCTACAACAATCTGCTCGACATTGAAGCTGCAGTGGAGCTTATGTATGACTTTTCCGAGCCCACCGTTGCCATCATCAAGCACAACAACGCTTGCGGATGCGCTACGCGCAACACTATCATTCAGGCCTGGGAAGATGCCCTTGCAGGCGATCCCGTCTCTGCTTTCGGCGGCATCATCATAGCCAATGGGGCGATTGATCAGGAGTGCGCAAAGGAAATAAATGAGATATTTTTTGAAGTGATTATAGCTCCGGAGTACTCTTCCGAAGCGCTCGAAATATTGAAGTCCAAGAAGAACAGAATCATCCTCCTAGACAATGGAATAAGGCCTTCGGCCAAAAAGTTCCGTTCACTGCTCGGCGGCATTCTTGTCCAGGACAGGGATGACAAGGTCGAAAGTCCGGATGAGCTAAAAAATGTGACTCAGCTAGCCCCTACGGCAAAACAAATTGAGGATCTGCTCTTTGCCAACAAACTGGTCAAACACTCCAAGTCCAACGCAATTGTACTTGCAAAAGACTCCATGCTTCTGGCCAGCGGCATCGGACAGACATCCAGAGTAGATGCGCTACGACAGGCAATAGCTAAGGCCAAATCTTTCGGATTTGATCTTAACGGGGCGGTAATGGCCTCTGATGCCTTTTTCCCTTTTCCGGACTGTGTCCAAATAGCAGGAGAAGCCGGTATCACTGCCGTGATTCATCCGGGAGGCTCAATAAGAGATCAGGAGAGTATTGACTGGTGCAATGACAACGGGATAGCCATGGTCACTACCGGATTCAGACATTTTAAGCATTAACAACGATATAGTTTTACGAGATAGATGGTATTTTCATTTTTAACACAGGAACTTGCAATTGACCTTGGCACTGCCAATACGGTCATATTTATGAATGATAAGAAGATAATTGACGAGCCCTCCATTGTCGCTGTTGACAACCTTACGGGAAAAGTCCTGGCTGTGGGCACAAAGGCCAAGCAGATGCAAGGTAAGGAGAGCAAGGGTGTAACGACTATCAGGCCGCTTAAAGAGGGTGTGATTGCTGACTTTGATAGCTCAGAGCAGATGATAAGGGAGTTTATAAAGATGATTAACACCCGCAGATCTTTCTTCTCGCCTAGTTTAAAAATGGTGGTATGTATTCCTTCCGGCAGTACCCCTGTAGAAATACGTGCTGTAAGAGATGCTGCCGAACATTCAGGCGGACGTGATGTCTATCTTATATTTGAGCCGATGGCGGCCGCCCTTGGAGTAGGCATTGATGTGACAGCTCCTTCCGGCAATATGATTGTCGATATCGGAGGTGGTACCACTGAGATTGCCGTCATCTCATTAGGAGGCATTGTCGCTGACTCAAGCATCAAGGTGGCCGGTGATCAGTTTACATACGAAATCCAGCAGTATATGCGCCAACAGCATAATATAAAGATTGGAGAAAAAACAGCTGAAGAGATTAAGATCAATATCGGAGCTGCCATTTCCGACCTCGACGAACCAATTGAGCCCTACAGGGTTAGTGGTCCTAACCTGATGACCGTACTCCCCATCGAGACTTCGGTGACTCCGCAGGAGATTGCACATTGTCTAGACAAATCATTGGTAAGAATCGAATCAGCGATAATGTCGGTACTTGAACAGACCCCTCCTGAGCTATACAGCGACATTGTACATAAAGGCATCTATCTCACAGGAGGTGGGGCCTTGCTCCGAGGTCTGGACAAGCGTCTGTTTAAGAAGATTAATATTCCATTCCATGTGGCTGAGGACCCTCTAAGGGCCGTAGCCAGAGGTACTTGTATTGCACTTAAAAACTGCACTTCTTTCAACTTTCTTATGCGATGAGGAGAAACTCCCGCCTCATAAAAATATTCCTGTCCATCGCGTTGTTCCTCTTGTTAGAGGGCATATCAGTCTTACTGATTACCAACAACAGCATAGTTCAAAAATACAGGATTATGGGTGTCGCAAGGTCGGTGCAATCCTTTTTCTGGCGACAAGGGGAGAGTGTGCGTTATTTTTTCAATTACAAAAAAGAAAACCAGCTGCTGGAAGCTGAAAACCAGCTTCTTAAAGATCGTATTTCAGCCCTTATGGCGTATGTGAAAGATGTGAGTGCCGAAGAGGCAATTGCCCTTGCCTCGGGCAAAAGCGAGTACACTTTTATACCGGCTACCATTATCAAGAATTCCATCAATAAGCAGCACAACTATATAATACTGAGCGTAGGATCAAACCATGGTGTAGAAGAGGGAATGGGAGTAATAACTTCACGGGGTGTGGTTGGTATCGTCGAAGCGGTCTCTCCACGTATCTGTTACGTTTCCTCATTTCTCAATACCACACAGAGTGCAAGCGCAAAGATTGTTTCCAACGGCGTTTTTGGTCCGATGGTATGGACCGGGGTTGGAAACAGAGCTGTTTTGAGAGAAATCCCCATACACACGGAAGTATATCTTGGAGATACTATTTCCACAAGTGGCTATTCTGCCATTTATCCTCCGGATATCCCGATTGGCGTCGTCTCCTCTGTAGAGGAGGTCAATGGTGTCGCCCTGGAGATTGGTGTAGAGATGTTTCAGAATTTCAGGTCACTACGCCTTGTAGATGTTGTGGTCAACAATTATGGCAAAGAGATAAAGATGATTGAAAATGAAACGGAGTGACAACATATCGCTTTTAGTGCAGATTGCCGTGCTGATAATAATACAGATTATTATCTGTGACTATATCTATACGGGTCCCTATATCCATCTGACTCTCCTGCCATTAATTATCCTCTCAATTCCGTCCGATACAAGCTATCCGAAACTTGCCCTGATATCATTTGCTGTTGGCTTTTTGATTGATCTTGTCTCTGATGGGATACTTGGCCTCAATTGTGCAGCTGCTGTAATGACGGCTACTTTCATCAAGCCGATAAGTTATATAACCATCAATCGGGAACGGAGCGACAAACTCCATAGACCTACTCTCAGAGATGTCGGATTTTTCAGATATTTCAGATATTCGTCATATCTGACACTTATCTTTCTCATTACATATATTTTGTTTGACTGTGCAGGCTTCAGGCCGGCTTCATTTATATTGATTCGGATAGCTCTGAGCTATGTTGCGAATATTATATTAATTCTCTTTGTCAGTGTTACACTACTTAACAAACGTTATTGATGACAATTTACCGGCAAAGAAAAAATATTTTCATACTCTCCATAATCATCATTTTTGCGGTGATTGTGGTTAGGCTTTTCTATATCCAGATCATAAGCAAATATTACCGTATCAACGCCGAGAATAACGCCCTCAAATATGAAACGATATACCCCGCCAGAGGACTAATTCTGGATCGCAACGGGGAGATCCTCGTTGCAAATAAAATCACTTATGATATTATGGTGACACCTGTGGAAGTGACACCTTTCGATACGCTGGAATTTTGCTCAATCTTTGATATAGATAGCTCATTTGTCAATTCTAAATTCCGTGAATACCGTAAATATCGTAGCAGAGTAGGATTTCAAACGCTTCCTTTCATAAAACAGGTCTCAGGCGAGCAGTATAATGTTTTTATTGAAAAACAGTACAAATTTCCCGGATTTTCCGGGACACCGAGAACTATACGCACCTACCCTTTCAATGCCGGAGGCACTCTCTATGGCTACATTTCTGAAGTGGATGCCACCTATCTCACAAACAACCCCGACTACCGGCAAGGAGACTATGCGGGAAAAACAGGCATGGAGATGGCCTACGAAGAGCAGCTTAAGGGCGAGAAGGGTTACAAAATCTATCTGCGCGATGCGCATAACCGCATTAAGGAACATTATGAAGAGGGCGAGTACGACAAGATTGCCGTAGCGGGAAAAGATGTGACCAGCACCATTGACGCAGCACTCCAGGCATATGGTGAAGAGCTGATGCGCAACAAAGTAGGCTCTTTGGTGGCCATAGAGCCCTCTACCGGGGAGATCCTTACAATGGTTTCCAGTCCTGTTTTAGAGACCTCGAAGCTGGCTGAAATCAACAAATATTATCATGAGATTGTCACCGACCCCTACAAACCCATGTACAACCGGGCAGTGATGTCACCACAACCGCCTGGCTCAGTGTTCAAACTGGTAAATGGCTTGATAGGACTTCAGGAAGGAGTAATCACCCCCTCATCTACCTATCCATGCTACAATGGATATAGAGTTGGTAATCTTACCGTAGGATGCCACAGGCATCCCTCCCCTCTTGATTTCAGGCGATCGATTATGATGTCCTGCAATGCCTACTACTGCTATGTGTTCCGTGCAATCCTCGACAACCCGAAATATGATAGGATTCGTGATTCTTTTACGAAGTGGAAAGAATATGTTGAAAGTTTCGGATTCGGGATAAAACTGGACACCGATATCCCTTCCGAACAAGCCGGTACTATGCCTACTGCCGAAGGATATGACAGACTTCATGGCAAAAACCGCTGGAAATCGCTCTCGATTATCTCCCTCTCCATAGGACAGGGCGAACTTGGAAGCACACCGTTGCAACTGGCCAATCTCGCCGCTATAATTGCTAATCGCGGATGGTTTTACACTCCTCATTTGCAGAAAGATATGCCCGACAACCCCATCGACTCGCGCTTTACGGAACGCCGTTACACAATGGTGGACACTTCCTGGTTTGAATGCGTGATAGATGGTATGTATCTGGCAGTCAATGGTGGTGCAGGAGCTACCGGACGACTCGCCAATGTGCCGGGACTTGATATCTGTGGTAAGACCGGCACGGCGCAAAATCCGCATGGCAACGACCACTCAATATTCATCTGCTTCGCCCCAAAAGATAATCCGAAAATTGCGGTGGCGGCATATATCGAGAACGCAGGCTTCGGAAGCACCTGGGCCTGTCCGATATCTGCTCTTCTTGTAGAGAAATACCTCAATGGTGAGATCTCTCCGAATAGAAAATGGATTGAAACAAATATGTTGAATGGATACCTGCTCGACAGGGTAAAAGTAGAGAGGAGATAGGCTGTGGGAAAATCAATTTATAGAAAACTTGACTGGACGATAATCATCTGTTATCTGGTACTGGTGCTCTTCGGATGGATAAATATCTATTCATCTCTCTATCAAGAGGGTGCTTACATTTTCGACTTCTCCATGGAGTATGGCAAGCAGATCATCTGGATCGGAACCTCAATAGTGCTGGCCCTGCTGATACTCTTTGCCCTGCCGCCCAAGATATATGTCGGTTTCGCCTGGTGGCTATATGCTTTTATGGCAGTGCTGCTGGTGGCGGTTATATTTATCGGAACCAATGTCAAGGGCTCCAACAGCTGGTTGCAGATAGGCAGTATGAGGGTGCAGCCTGCGGAGTTTTCCAAGATTACAACCTCTTTGGCGCTGGCTCACCTGATGAGCAGCAAAT
>JAAZMM010000126.1 GCA_012798805.1 Bacteroidales bacterium | reverse complement strand
ATCGCCCATCAAACTGCAATTTCTAGGCAGGAGCAGAAAAAGATGAAGGATTTTTGAAAGAAATTGTAGAAAAAGAGAATAATTAGATAAAACAACGAAAACGTCCCTATCAGCTGACAGGGACGTAGTGATTGGTTTCAATTATAGACTAAAAAATCAACTCCCAAATAAATACTTAATTATCTTGTCTATTTCTTCCTTCCTACGTTTGTTGGCGTCTTCTGTATCCCATTTTGGAAATTTGGAAATTTTTTTGGCCGTGGCATATTTGCTGTTTTTATAACTGTGAACTTTATCTTCGAAAGGTTTAGAGCCGATAGACCTATTTATATCATATTCAAGCAACATCAAATTTCCGATGCTATTCTGAAGCGGTTTTTCAAAATCAATTATTTCGTCTGCTGTTGCATGAATGTGTTCAATATCATAATTCCGGGATAATTTATCCTCCAATTCATCCAGAGAAATCTCTGTTTTCTCTTCGTCAAAGAAAGCAGATAGACAACAAATCAGGTCTTTCCAAATGCGGTTATGAGCTATTTCTCCGCCCAAACTATTATTTATCAATGATTGGTTAATACTATTTAATTTTCCATCAATAAGCGCCATAGTTGCATTCAATCCTTCGTTGATAATCAGGTCGTTTGCCTTATTCATGAAAGAGTGAATTTCATTAATTTGTTTGGAATACAAAATGCTATAACAGAAGAACACTCGGCTTAGTTTATCAAGTATTAGATTTACCGCAGAAATCCTGTCTTTTGCTTCCATCCCTTTTGTCGCCAACATTATTTGATAAGCAAAAGAACTGTACCGACCATATCTGGATTTATTAATAAGCAGCTTCGATATTAACTCCGCACTAGTTTCAAAAATGTGAGATTTCCAAAGAACACATGACCCAATAACGTCATTGATATCCTCCAATGATAAAACTAACTCATTCGTGTTCTTTATCTCCTTATGCTCTTGAACATTTAGCAAGACATCAAATAAGTACTCAAAAAATCTATCAGTTCCCATTTGATAAAGATTACTTGAAAGATTATACTTTGCTATTAGATAATTCTTGTACGTGCTTCTAACACCATGCATTGTAACAACATCAAAATTATGGTTTTTGCGCCATTTCTCATTGATGTCTTTTACACGCTTATATAAATCTCCAATCTTATTAAAAGCATTTTCATCAGCATTATCTATATCCCTCAAATATTCATATAATCTGACTTTAAACAAGTCATTCCCATCTAAATCCAATCCTGTGGTATTTATTGTATTAAATATTTGTATGGTCTTGGATAATCCAGCAACGGTTTCAACGACAACCATATATACATGGCTAAACAAATAGTCCAAGAACTCGTCAAGATTATCCTCAAAAAAGGGATTGACACTATCATTTTCATCTGAAATGATTTGAGAAAATGTTTCATCAATTATTAGAAGATTTTCTATGTACTTGTTTGGATTTCTTTCATAAGAATTCCTAGCCTCTTCCAAGCTAAGTAAAGAACGCATTTCACATAGATATTTGTCTTCCTTACCGTTATTTACTCTCGTCTCAAGCCAATCTGTTTGAATAGACCTAATCTTTTCATTTTCTGCGTATTTTAATTTCAGGCACACAATCAAACACATAAACGTGCTTAGCCTTTGTTGACCATCTATGATATCTTGCTCATATTCAGTAGGGCTGATGTATTTCTTAAAGGACAATTGCATTGTACCAATGAACATGGGGTCTAATATTAGTTCCTTCTTATCCTCTACTCCCCAAAAGCCGCGAAAAATATCTCTAATAAATCTAGATACTTGTTCAGGTCCCCAAGAATACTCCCTTTGGTACACAGGAATAATGTATTTAGTCCTCCCATCCAGAATAGGGTATTTTTCATATCCCTTTGAATCTATATTTCCTGAAGAAATGAGCCTATATGTATTTGCAGCGATATCAAAAATCTTGTTTGATTTGGTATCATAGAGATCCTTTATACGATCTATATACTTATTAGCGCTAAAAAATGTTCCCCGCTTTCGATATTGAAATTGATCTTGTTTAGGAAGATCGACAATCTTTACTTTAATGCCATAACAACCATCAAAATTCTTTGACAAATCAAATGGTTCACCATCTCTGGCCTTAATAAGCCCTTGTTCAATCATTTCAGGCAAACGCATCACATCACCAGTAGCCCTTGCTACAGCAACGATAGTAAAGCCATCCGCTATTGCGAAATAGTCGCCTTTCTTAACCTGGTCATGAAAACGCTTTGCAGCATCCCCACCAACAAAGACAACATTACTTCTTCTAAAAATTGTAATTATTCTTGAATTCCATGAACCATCAACGCTCCATCTTGAGCCAATTTTCCAACAATTATTCATAACAAAATATTTTTAATGTTTACAACGCCGGTGAGTGTCTGCCCTTGTTGGTTCCGTCCGGGTGGCGTAGGCAATAGGCAGATGTTAGTGATCTAAGATTGTGGAATTGTGTGCCACAAAACTTACAAGTGTATTTGCTCTTCTCAGAACCTTCGTAAAGAGTGTGTTTCCCTTTGTTTGGGCCGTCCGGATGTCTGATACAATAAGCAGAAGTTAATGTGCGCACATTGTTGAACTCTTGTCCGCAGTATTTGCAGTAATATTTGGCCATGGATGTAATTATTTGTAATTAAACCTTAAGGCTTGCAAACAAAGATAGTGATTTATTTTCAAGCTGATACCACAAATCTATCTATCACGACTGCCAAAGTCAGGCAGTATTTATAATATTACAATCAATTTCTGCTTCATAAATTAATAATGTAAATCCCTTGATTTTGGCTTTGAGATCTTGACAAAACAAACTAAAAATCGTCATTAAAATTTGGTTATATCCGAATTTTTGCTCAAATTTGCACACAAATAAGAAGGAACTGTAGGGATTGTATGAACTTTGAAATTGTTGAAATAGAAGAATTCTCCGGTGATAAAGCAAAGATTTATTCCATAATGCTTGAGGGTGATGATGATACTTTGTTAGACCAATTCTTTGAAAAAAATCAGACTTTTTAAACCTTGAAATATGACAACAAGAAGAAAACCATCCAAAGCATTAACAAAGATTCTTGCGTCAATAGATGAAGATAAACTTCGTCGCACAAGAGAAAGAATGCTTGTTGCCTGCAAAATAGCAGACACGTTAAAAGTTAAAGGACTTACACAGAAGGAATTCGCCAAAATGCTCGGCAAAAGCGAATCAGAAATTTCAGAATATCTTTCCGGAAACAGAAATTTCACATTTGACACGCTTTCGGATATGGCCCATAGCTTGGGCATAGATCTCTTTCCATTGTCATTTATTCCAACGAAGAGAGTCTCAAAGGAAGAGGCTGAAGTTAAGTTGCCTAAAACAAGAAAGGCTACCGTCTATGACATGGGATATATCCGCACCATATCACAGTCATTTGGAGCTTGGCGAACATATCCGACATCATCTTGTTTGTCATTAGCAATTTAAAACTTTGGAGTATGGAAATAAAATATAAACTACAATCGATTGCCGAAACAGAGTTTAAGATTAACTATGATTTAGACTACTCAGGCTTAAACCGTGACAAATTACAAATCCAGGTGGGACATGAAATAAAACCCGTTATGGATAGTGACAAAATTGTCATTAAAGCAAAAGTCACCATTTTATACGAGGATGGCTGGATAATACTTGCCACGAACACGATTCTAATGACCTTCGGCCTTTCTCCTATCAAGGATGTGATTACAGTAAAAGGAGATGGAACATTTATAGCTAAAAACCATTTAATAATTGACACATTCCTCGGTGCTGCAATAGGCGCACTACGCGGTGTATTTATGAAGAACCTTAAAGGTTCTCCACTTGAAAATTGTTATATTCCGCTTATACCCCTTGAGAGTGTCCGTCCAAAAGGGAAATAAAAGCATACTGCATTTGTCATAAGGTTATGCTTTGCTATAGCCCTCCTCTTGATAATATATGCACAACACCCTTTGACTGCAAATCAAAGGGTGTTGTTATATTCCGGAGTTCATTTTCTTAACTGAGGTGCCATTACATACTAAAGGTTGCTATTGAAGCAAAATAATCAAAACTCCTGCACGCTGCCACTTTTTGGCAGCGTGATTCATTTTCTTTGCAGTAGTGAAAAAAACTGGCAGTAACAAAAGTAAAAAAGGAGCACGGTTATGGAAAAGAAAAAATCTACAAAGGAAATTCTCGCGAGCATGCCTGAGTGTAAAAATTTGATTGATGATTTGGGGCTGGAATTGAAAAAGAAGAGTCTGTTGGAGTGTTTTGAAGAGGTAATTGAGAGGGCGAGGAATAGGGAGTATGGTCGGGGCTATGATGAGTACTTCTCTCTTGACGATAAGCTAATTGCCGCTAAACGCTTCGAGTTGGAGACAATAGCTGAAGAATATGGAATCAGTGAGTGGCAGGCGGCGTTGTTTGCCATTGTGCTTGAGTTGTCTAAGGGGGATTGTATCAGTCAGGGGCGGCTTGCCGAGCGGCTCAAGACGAGTTTTATCTCTTATCTGTCGATAGAAAAAGATTTGCGTGAGTTGGAGAAGAAGTTTTTGATTAAAATAAACAGACGCGGCTTGATATCTGTTTCAAATGAGGTTATTGAGCTGCTTCGCGAAAACAAGCCTTTCCATAAGCCATCTTACGAAGGATTGAGCACAAGCATCATTCTTTCGAAAATGAATCGTTTATTCAATGATTATGAGCAGGCAAATATCAAATTATTGCTTGAGGAAGTGGATAATATGATCCTCTCCAACCCCACTACTTCCATTGCTAAGGCAGCCGATTCATATCATATTTTAATAGAGGGAGATGAAATCATTGACCCTGAGAATAGTTATGACTATTTAAAGTCAATGAATAAGAATGAGCGGATGCTTTTCTATGCTTTAATTTATCGATACGATCATTACAATGATGACGAGTGCGACTGGTGGGATTTTCGGGGTTTCTTTGAAGAATATGAATTTGATTCTATGCAGGCAAATTATAAAGAACATAGACTGGGTCTTCAGAGAATGGAGGTTATCGAGTATGCAAATATAGATGGGATGTCCGTGAAAGACAGATTCCGCCTAAAGGCTGAAGTCAAGGAAAAAATCTTTGCAGATGTGGGCGGAGTGCGTGATAGAGCCCCGATGGCAGGTTTGATAGAATATGGAACAATTGACACAAAAGCATTGTTTTATGATGATGCCGTACAAAAACAGGTAAAAACTCTTGAGAGCATTTTATCGCAGGAAAGATTTCCTGAAATAAGAGAAATGATGGAATCAAAAGGTATGCGGACCGGTTTTGCTTCTCTATTCTATGGAGCACCCGGTACGGGGAAAACAGAGACCGTATATCAACTTGCAAAACGCACCGGAAGGGATCTGATAACTGCCGATGTCACTAAGATCAAGAGTTATTGGGTAGGAGAAAGCGAGAAAAACATTAAAGATCTATTCAGAAAATACAGAAGTTGTGTTAAAGAATCAAAAGTAACACCTATTCTGTTGTTTAATGAAGCAGATGCAATATTCGGTATCCGGATGGAGGGTGCAGACCGGGCCGTGGAGAAGATGGAGAACTCCATACAGAATATCATTCTCCAGGAGATGGAGAACCTCGATGGGATTCTAATTGCTACGACCAATCTGACGCAGAACCTCGATAAGGCTTTTGAGAGGCGTTTCCTCTATAAAATTAAATTCGATATACCTTCAGTTGAGGTGAAATCGAGAATATGGCAGTCGATGATTCCGGATCTCGATGAAGAACACACGCGCAAACTCGCCTCAATGTTCAATTTTTCCGGAGGACAGATTGAAAATGTGAGTCGCAAGAAGATGGTGCAGTCGATCATCACCGGCACCGAACCCTCCTATGAGGAGATGGTGGAGTTCTGCCGGGAGGAAACTATTGAGGATAGCAGAAAATCTGCAAATAGAATAGGATTTTGATCAATTTCTGCCGAAAAGAGGCAGGCTGCCACTTTTTGGCAGTTTAATTCATTATCTTTGTCATTGAAAGCAAAACCAAAGGGACATGGCAATAAATTATTTCAACCGCTACATATGGCTCATAGATGTGATTAACCGCTACGGGCACATTTCCCGAAAAGATATAAGCGACCTCTGGGTACGCAGCACGCTAAATGAACTCGGGGAGAGCTACTTTCCTGAAAGGACATTTCACAATCACATTGAGGCCATTTCCAACACCTTCGGCATTGAGATCAAATGCGACAGGAGCCTCGGCTATTACATAGCAAACAGCGATGATATAGAGGGCGATGGGATCAGGAAGTGGCTTTTACAGTCGCTTTCGCTCAACAATCTGCTCAACGAAAGTACCAATATGCGCGACAGCATCATCTTTGAAGAGGTACCTTCAAGCGAAAAGTACCTCTCTCCCATCATAGAGGCTATCCGCGACAGAAAGGTGATTGAAATAACATATCAGGGGTTCAACAAAGACCACCCTGCAACTTTCGAAGCAGAGCCATACTGTCTGCGACAATTCAAACAACGCTGGTATATGGTAGCTAAAACGGCCGCGAGCGACAAGCCCTGGATCTATGGTCTTGACCGCATCCGGAATCTCCACCGTACCGACCGCTCCTATAAGATCCCGAAGAAATTCACGGCAAAAGGCTATTTCAAAGACCTTTACGGTGCCTGCGTTGAGGACAGCAAATATGCAGAAGATATCGAGATAAAGGTGGATAAATCCCAGGTCAATTACTTCATGTCGCTGAAGCTTCACGAATCACAGACTCCTATCGAGGAGACCTCGGATTACACCATATTCAGATACCACATTGTGCCGACTTATGACTTTACGCAGGAGCTGCTTTCCAAGTCAGACTCAATCGAGGTATTAAAGCCTCAGTGGTACCGCGAGGAAATTAAGAATACCATTCAGAAAATGTTGAACAGATACAAAGATTAATAATGAAAGATTTTGCAGCAATAGATTTTGAGACCGCTAATGAATGTCAAAGCAGTGTCTGCTCAGTCGGAGTGGTGGTAGTTCGCGGTGGTGAAATAGTGGAGAGATTCTACAGTCTTATCCGTCCGGAGCCGGAATATCATAAATGGTTTTGTCAGCAGGTACATGGTCTTTCGGAAGAGGAGACCTATAATGCGCCGGTATTCCCGCATGTGTGGGGAAAAATTGCGCCTATGATTGAGGGGCTGCCACTTGTAGCGCATAACTCTCCTTTCGATGAGGGATGTCTGAGAGAGGTCTTCAGAGTCTATCAGATGGATTATCCGGACTATGTGTTCCACGATACCTGTGCTGCTGCACGTAAACATTTTGAAGGCTCCATTGCTAACCATAAGTT
>JAAZMM010000049.1 GCA_012798805.1 Bacteroidales bacterium | reverse complement strand
TAGTCTTCCCAAGTGGTAAAGTAGCGGGGTGAAAGATTGGATGATGAGCCGTCAGCTTTAGTTCTGATCTCCTTGATTACTTTTCCTCCGAGGTCGGTTACGAAGATTACGCCGGAGTTGTAAACGGCAATATACATCTTGGTGCCGAAGGCAATTATATCCTGACCGGTATCACCGAGTTTCATGCCATCATTGTTGCGCTCAAAAACATTGTGTTCAAACTCCTTGGTGTAAGGATTGTAAGCAGTCAGGCATGCATTGTTTGCACGAAATTTTCCACTATTGAGAACATAGGTGCCGATAGTTGTCAGAGGAATCTCCGGTTCATGACCATTGTTGGGGTCAAGGCAGGATGATGATGACATAATCAGTACTATACCTGCAATGATTCCGAGTCTAATAAGTGTCTTTTTCATTTTTCTATAGTTTTTTGATTTATATTTTGATTTTTAATGTAAGTCTGAAATTGCGTCCGGGCATCGGATAGTATTGTATAACATCGTACATTGTATCTGTAAAGTTAATTATTTCTCCCTGAAGTCGCAGGGAAACACCGCGTACGTAGAAATCTCTGTGTGCGGAGATGCTATGTTCGATATATCCCTTGATGAGGTTGTACCTCACATTGGAGGGCATTGAATATCTGTGCCCGACCAAGGAGACAATATAGCTCAAATTGACCCAAGGGTTGCTCCAGGCGAGGTTTGCCGCTCCTGAAATGCGTGGAGTATAGGGTATCTGGTGGCGCCAGGTTTTACTATCGGGCTCTGAGATATCCACTGCGTATTGGTATGAAGCATTTGTTGAGAGTGTGAGGCTATGGCTATTGCCAAGACGCACTCTGGAGGTGATACTCAGGTCTGCTCCTGCTATTTGCACCTTACCTATGTTCATCATTTTCCATACAAAGAGGGTGGGCAATGCTACGATTTTGTCCACTACGCTGTTGTAGTAGCCGTCCAGGGTAGCAGAGAGCCATCCAAAGTCCTCTTTGCCGAAAGAGCCGCTCCAGGTCAGCCCGAGGTTGTATTGGTCAGCGCGCTCAGGTCTGAGTTTGGTGTTTCCGATTCTCAGATAGTAAAGGTCGTTGAAGGTGGGTGCGCGGTATCCCTTTTTGTAGGAGGCTCTGATTCTCAGGTTTGTGGCTTTGAAAGGCCTCCAGGAGAGGCTTAGAGCGGGGGAAAGATTGTTTCTATTGGGTGCAGGTGAGCCCTTTTGCACCGTTTCGGTGATATATGTATTTGTAAGTGATGTCACAATAGTAAGAGATGCTCCTTTATATTTTCCCGCGAGGGTGGAAATTGAGGTAATCCTTTCGGGAAATGGGCATTCGGGGATTGAAGAGTCGAGGATATTGAAAGCCAGGTCCTGAGCAAATGTCAATTCCACTCTTTCTATTGGCTTGAAACGGGTTGCTATTGAGCCATAATACTCTTGCTGTGTGTAGAGGTCTTCAATAAACCCCTGGTGATATTTGTCGCTCTTATCGTAATATTTGCTCCAGGCATAATTGTATTTTAGGATACTCTTGAGATCCCATTTTTTACCAAGGGCAGTATTATATGCGGCTTGTACAAAGCCGTTTTTATCCCACAGACGTTCAAATGCATCCTGATTGTGGAGAATTACCGAGCCGGGGAGTCCTCTTTCGCCGGAAAGACCGCTTGCCTTTAGTGAAAATTTACCGGAGGTGCCTAGTTCTCCCCAGAGATTAATCTCTCCTTTAAGGGTATTGACATCGCTGTTTTTCCTCACCAGATGCTCGATATCTCTACCATTATCAAAGGTAAAGGGATAATCTCCCTTTGATGTGAGCCAATCGGCATTTACTCCAAGAGACCATCTCTTTCCAATTCTTTGCTCAAGTAGAATTGAGGGGTTGTATGTGCCGAAAGAACCCATCTTCATGCGTGCAGTGATATTGGTGCCACACTCTTCGAAAACAGGTTTTGAGGAAGTTATATTGAGAGTGCCTGCCGAGGCAAATAATTTTGCAGGCATAAAGATCTCGTCGCTCTGGCCGATAGAGAGAGCAATCATTTCTACATTATCCAACGAAAATCTGCCGATGTCTATTTGTCCGCTTTGGATATCGGAAACTGCAATTCCGTCATAAGAGACTGCCGTGTGTTCTGCTCCGAGACTTCTGATGGATACAGTCTTGAGACCGCCGATGCCGCCATAGTCGCGGATATTTACACCTGCCAGATTTTTTACCGCTTCGTGCAGTTCCTGCGCTCCTAAACGCTCAATTGCTTCCCGGTCGATTACCTGTACGGGGGCACTCTGAAGAGTGGGAGAGGGCTTGGAGATAGCTGTGACGCGTGATTCTTGTAATTGACGTACAACTACTGTGTCTCGTTCTGCCTGACCTGCTACTACTGTGTCTTGTTTGATCCGGCTCTCCATCGTAGTTTCCTGTTTCGATTGGTGTACCATTACCGCGTCTTGCTTCTTGTTTTGGGCAAAAAGAGAGACCGGCAGCAGAGATAATGCCGCTACAGAGAGAGTCAAAGCCTGGAAAATTGCCCTGAAGGAGTATTGCATTCAAAAAATAAATCATGAAATCCAAACCCGGGATTTCCAATCCAACAAATAATCAAGGCAGGTCTTCTGACTTGTTCCTCCTTCGAGCCGCCTTCCCATCCGCAAAGGACAGTGGCAAAGAATAGCTTAGGAATTGCAGAACTTACAGCTACGGGTATAGTTCCGGATTCGCACCGGATTCCCTTTCGCCTCGATTATCCGGCAAAGGTAAAGGATTTTTTTTGAGAAAAAAAATAGTTCCGAGTTCTGAGCTAACGGCCAATAGCCAACAGCAAGATTTGCTTTATTTAGGCAAAAACATAATTTTTCAAGCTCCCCACCAAATGTTATCATTGTATTGTGAAGAATATTGATTTATAATTTTGCTTTCAATTGCTTACCCAATATTGTCAACCTATATTTTTGCAAACTACTATTAGGCTTATCTGGTATTGTCATTTCTACAATTCCTTGTTCTAATGCGGGTTTTAAATAATTAGAACGGAAGTTTTCTCTATGGGAAAGACCTAATTTTGTCTGTAACTCTTGTCTACCCATCTCTCCGTTTATTACCCTAATCAGTTCTTTAACTTGGTCGGTAACTTGCTCGGCAACTTGCTCGGTAACTTGCTCGGCAACTTGCTCGGTAACTTGCTCGG
>JAAZMM010000048.1 GCA_012798805.1 Bacteroidales bacterium | reverse complement strand
TTAGTCTCTCCTAAATATATCTCTCGTGTAAACCTTATCGCGGACATCATCCAACAAACTGTCATAACGATTGGCTATAATTGACTGGCTCCTGGCCTTGAACTCTTCAAGATCATTTACCACAAGCGAACCGAAAAACGTAGTTCCATCCCTGAGAGCAGGCTCATAAATGATTACCGTGGCGCCTTTGGCCTTAATACGCTTCATCACGCCCTGTATCGAACTATGGCGGAAATTGTCGGAATTTGCCTTCATCGTCAGACGATAAACTCCGATTATACATTCACGCTCCCGCTGTGCATCATAAGTAGCATTTGATCCATAGTAGCCTGCCATTTTAAGTACTCTGTCAGCAATAAAGTCCTTTCTCGTCCTGTTGGACTCCACTATTGCACGAATCAGATCCTGCGGTACGTCTGCGTAATTGGCCAATAATTGCTTGGTATCCTTTGGCAGGCAATAACCGCCATAACCGAAAGAGGGGTTATTATAGTAATCTCCAATACGTGGGTCCAGACTTACTCCCCGAATAATCTCCTGAGTATCAAGCCCCTTCATCTCAGCGTATGTGTCGAGTTCGTTGAAAAACGAAACCCTGAGTGCCAAAAAAGTGTTTGCAAAAAGTTTAACCGCTTCTGCCTCAGTAAATCCCATAAAAAGGGACTCAACTTCCGGTTTGAGGGAAGCCTCTTCAAGAAGGGAGGCGAATGTGCGTGCCGCATCCATAAGCCTTGGGTTCTCTTTGTCGGTTCCGACTATTATGCGGGAGGGATAGAGATTATCATAAAGAGCTTTGGATTCACGCAGAAATTCAGGGGAAAACATTATGTTGTCGTGGTTGAATTTTTGCCTGACATGCACGGTAAATCCTACCGGAACGGTACTCCGGATGATTATCATTGCGTCAGGATTACATTTTATCACGGTTTTAATGACCGTTTCTACGGCTGAGGTGTCAAAAAAATTGAGTTTTGGATCGTAATTGGTAGGAGCCGCAATCACCACGAAGTCTGCATCGGAGTATGCCGTTTCCGCATCAAGTGTGGCCGTCAGATCGAGCTCTTTTTTAGCAAAATAATTCTCTATATACTCATCCTGAATAGGCGATTGTCTGCGATTTATCATTTCAACCTTTTCAGGAATAATGTCCACAGCCACAACTGTGTGACGCTGGCTCAAAAGTGTCGCTATTGAAAGTCCGACATATCCTGTTCCGGCTACTGCAATTTTCATATCCGTTATCTCTTTTATCAGTTATTTATTCAAATAAAAATCCTTGTACCACACCGCAAATGCACGCAAACCCTCTCTCAGCGGTGTAGAGGGCTTGAAGCCGAAATCTCTCTCCAAAGCCGAAGTATCTGCAAATGTCACCGGGACATCGCCGGGCTGCATCGGTACAAGTTCTTTGTGCGATTCAAAATCAAAATCGGCAGGCAGTACCCCGGCACGTACAAGTTCTTCCTGAAGAATATCAACAAAATCGAGAAGATTTTCAGGAGAATTATTGCCGATATTATAAATTGCATAAGGTGGCAAGGGAAGCCCATCCTCCCCAACCGACCTCTCAGGGGGCCTCTCCATAACACGCACCACAGTCTCCACTATATCATCCACATAAGTAAAATCGCGTTTACAGTTGCCATAGTTGAAAATTTTAATCTTCTCTCCCTTTACAAGTTTGTTTGTAAAATCGAAATAGGCCATATCGGGACGACCGGCAGGGCCATAAACCGTGAAGAAACGCAATCCCGTGGAGGGAATATCATAAAGTTTGGAATAGGCATGTGCCATCAATTCATTGCTCTTTTTTGTGGCTGCGTAGAGCGACACCGGATTATCAGCCATATCCTCAGTAGAATAAGGCACCTTTGTGTTGGAGCCGTAAACCGAAGAGGAAGAGGCGAAAACAAGGTGATTTACACCCCCTTCATATCTTTGATATGAGTGGCGGCAAGCTTCGAGAATATTGTAAAAACCAATGATATTGGACTCGATATAGGCATCAGGATTTGTAATGGAGTTGCGAACTCCGGCCTGTGCAGCCATATTGACCACAATTTTGGGCTCATATTGAGTAAAAACGCAATCAACCAATTGTTTATCAGCAATATCGCCTTTGAGAAAGCTAAAGTTTGGATACGACGACA
>JAAZMM010000047.1 GCA_012798805.1 Bacteroidales bacterium | reverse complement strand
TATTTAATAATACAGGGTGGCCAATAGGTCACCCTGTATTGTTATCAACTCATCAATATTATTTTTTTACTTTAGCCTTACGGAGAGCCCGACGAAGTTCAGCCGCTTCACGACGTTCCTGACGACGAAGTTTCCATTTAAGAATACGCTCCTGGCGCTTTGCTTTGCGAAGCGCCTTGCGTTCGGCACGGGCCACAGCCTTGTCAGATATTTTAGGTGTGGTCTCATCCGAAGAGAGGTCGGGTGATTGCTCAGACTTTTCTTGCAAATTTTCTTCCTTTTGAGCAGGAATTGCCGCTTGTAAACTATCTGTTATCGGAATAACAACTTCCGCAGCATCCTGAGTGAGTAGTGAGTCTGCTGTCCGGAGCAAAGTATCACGCTCCCAAGTTCTAAAATCGAGTGTGTCATTTAACGGAACATCTCGCAGCAAAGTATCAACCAACAGAGTGTCAAGTGTCAGTGAATCTCTTGACAGAGTATCAATAATCAGCGAGTCAAGTAGCAGAGACTCCGCCTTGATGGAGTCAAGTTCCCTGCGGGCCTCTTCTCTGGCAAGAGTGATCTGGCGTTGCCTTTCACGCTCTGCGCGAGTATCGATATCTGTAATAACCTTGCTCATATGGTCGTCATAATACCTGTTGGAATAGATATAATTAGGTCTGACAACATAAGCATATCTATCTCTGTGAGAGATATGGACCGGCTGGGAAGTGATATCAAAGCGATCCACGGGCCGCTCATCTCCCCTCCATTCAAAGCCTTTAAGACGCTGCTTTTCCATTGTAATATCAGCAATCGGATAAGCATCGCTTTTAATCTGTGTAAGATATATTAAGCGCTCTGCATTGCCATCCTTAATGACCGCAGTCATAGATGAAGCCTCCTTCACATTGACAGTGGTAATTGCTTCCTCCTCCACCACATAGAATACGGCATAAAGGCCTCCTAGAGCATCGTATCGATAAAGTTGGTTCTCCCTGAAGAAACCCATCATCTCCGTGCTCTTAATCTGATTGTAGTGGATAGTATCCTCCTGTGTGGTGATCATCGCATTATCAAGCATACTGCCCCTATGGATATTTCCCTCCTTCAGCATCAGTTGCATTTCATCGGAGGTTAGTTGATTTTTAATCTTGTTCCAGAGTACAGGCCGGCCGAAAAGTTGTGCTATTGAGTCAAGCTCAGAGAAGAAAAGGGAGTCGCAGCGCATCTGCAGATCAGATCTCCATGCTTTTACATTACGATATGCAACAATGTGTTTAATTGCAGTGCTATCCGGAAGCACGGCTATCGAATCGGGCATACTTACCAGAGTACTATCTGACAAATCAGGTAATTGCCCCGGTGTTTGTGCAAAAGTGGTGTCCTGAGCACTCTCTTGAGTCAACTCCTCAGAAGGCAACACATCACCTAAAGGGAGTGTGGTAGTGCTGTCCACCTGCATTAACAGAGAGTCCCGCAGAGGCTGTCCAAGCGAATCAACCATAGGAAGAGCAGCTGAAGAGTCTTTTTGGGGAATAACCGGCGGAAGTTTCCCCATTTGTCGCAGCTTTTCTTCCGCAGCTTTTGCTCGTTCTGCAGCCTGTTGATTGCGCAACTCGGTCAATGCATCAAATAGAATGCTCTTTTTTCTCGCATTTGCGCTCTCTATTGCCTCTGTCGGAATATAGTTGCGTTTTATCGTATAGAAATGAAGTGTATCAGCTCCGACAAATAAACTATCCACAACATTATTTTCATTCTCGCCATAATAAGCTATTGCAGGTTGTTTGGTGATAGTGGCAACTGTATCGGCAGTATAGATCAGCTCGTGCCCCAGAAGGGTCATATTGTCTTTTTCATTCAGAATCTGAATATTATTGTACATCTCCACACGACCGCTTTCCCTATGATAATAGACCTCATCGCACCAGGCCTCATAATCCTCGTTATTCATATAGACATCCAGCGCAAAATGAATAATACCCCCGGCATTATCATACCAGCCGGCATCCGACTTCACAAATCCATCACCTCTCCAGGTGTAGGTTTCACGGCCAAAATACATCTTCTCCTCATCCGTCAGATAGCGCATTGTGGTGGATTTCATGAAAATAGTATCGGTGTAGAGCTCCACATTTCCATCAAAAATGAAGGTTTTGATCTTGGCATCATATGTGCCTCTGCGACTCTCTATTACCGACCCCTCCTTGTTCTTCATCGCGCCGCCTGTATCATAAGTAGCCACACTATCTTTAGTGTTATAGGCCATGCGTTCCGAACGGAGCATATTTCCATCCTTATCAACAAGCTCCACAAGCGGCCCATTGAAACGGACCATATTGTTATCGATATTATAGGTGGCAGATTCACTTGAAAGCATGGTGCCATCCTGAACTATCCTTACGTTTC
>JAAZMM010000046.1 GCA_012798805.1 Bacteroidales bacterium | reverse complement strand
GGGACTTCGTTGTTGGAGTAGGGCTTGCTATTCTGTTCGGGAAGACGCACCTCACTCCCCTCAACTATCCTTACCTGATAGACAAGTCTTGCCTGAGGTCCAATCTCACGGCGAAGTGCAAGTTGGAGTACATCAATAAAGTGCTCTTCAAGATATTCTCTAAAAAAATGGGAGGGGACTGCAAGAGTCAATATAGAATCTTCAAGGGAAACCGACCTCACAGGACGAAACCAGGTGTCGTAATTTGGCTTCGAGACAATGTCTCTTATAATCGCCAGACACCCGTTCCAGACATCTATGTGGTTGGACAAATTCATTGAATGAAGATAATATGGATAAAAATCTATTCGTGTAAACCCGTTTAGGGCCTACAAAATTGGCAAAAAAAAAGTAATAAAAAAAACTTTTATCTAATGAATATTTCAAAAGTGTTACAACTTCTTCATTATCAACGACAAAAAAATATTGAAAAGGTAAAATCCTGCTAAACAGAGAATTAACTAACCTTGCAACTCTATTGTATTGAGTATGATATAATTATAGATTAGAAAGATTATAAAATACGGTTAGAGTTATCAACATGGACAATAAATGCTCCTTCAAACTTTTTCCGAAGTGCCGGAAGAGCCTTTAATGCCTCTTCTCTGGAGTCATATCTTCCCGTACAATACTTGTAATAGCCATTTTGAAATATTTCCACATATTGTTTGACACCCTTGAAATCGGGTGCTCCGGGCTTGACCGGTTTTTTTGAAGCAAAAATCTGGATCATCCAACAATCGGAAGCAGTGGTTGAAGCCGGTTTTGTTTTCTCTTTTTCAGAGGAAATTTCAGTCGAAGCAGAAGATGGAGTAGTATCGATCTCTATGCCTGAGTGGGAGTCATATTGTTTCTTAAATTGAGAAAAAGCAGTAAACAGTCTTCCGGCAATCTCTTTACGTCCCGCCTCGGAAGCGAGCTGTTTGCGGTCTGCAGCATTTGATAGAAATCCTATTTCTACCAGCACCGCCGGCATCGTGGTTCTCCAAAGCACCAATAGCAGAGCTTGTTTTACTCCTCTGTCCACTGTGATTGGACCTTTACGGAGTTGTTCCTGGATTTTGGAGGCCATTATGACACTTTGTTCAAAGTGCGCATTCTGCATCAGGTTGAAAAAAATAAAAGATTCCGGTTCATTGGGGTCGTAACCCTGATAAGTTGTAGTATAGTCATCTTCAAGAAGGATCACGGAGTTTTCCTTTTTGCAGACCTCCATATTGGCATGACTCTGATCCGTACCCATTATAAAGGTTTCGGTTCCGCGCGGTTTTGAGTTTCCTTTAACCGAGTTGACATGAATGGAGATAAAAAGGTCGGCCTGATTGCGGTTGGCGATATTGGTCCTCTGTGCCAGTGTAAGATAGGTGTCTTTAGAACGGGTGTAAATCACCTTGACATCAGGGTAGGCATCTTTGATGCGCTGGCCAAGCTTAAGTGCGACATCCAGCGTGATTGTTTTTTCTTTAAGCTTATTATCCGGGGCAATGGCTCCGGGATCTTTTCCGCCGTGACCGGCGTCAATAACCACTGTACGAAGTTTCATATCGGAATTCTGTCCGGCACAAAGTGGCTGATTAAGGAGTGCCAACATAGCAAAGAAGAAGAGAAACAGTGCTTTATTTCGTCTGAATGGCATACTACTTGTTGAAATTTTACTAATTTTGTCGCTTTGCAAATATAGACAAAAAATGCATTTTTGGTGCCAATGTCACTGAACAAACAAATAACATACTTTCTGTCAACCCTATTGCTCGTGATGTGCGGGTGTGTGACTCTGTTTGCACAATCCCCGGACTCACTCGTGCAAAGGCAAATAAGACTTTCCAGAGACTCTATGGCGGCACTAAATAATAGATTGATAGATACGCTCCCACATACACTCAGTGATACGCTGACATTTACTCCTCCCGATTCTCTTGTAATTACAGCTCTTCAGCCTGACACCACTCTCATCGCTCCAGTTGACTCTCTTGCAGAGATGATGCCCGTGAGCGATACTACCGGTATTTATCTGCTGGAAGAAGACAAAATCAAGGGAATGCTCGAACGACCTGCATTTTCCAACGCAAGAGATTCTGTTATCGAAGATTTTACAAATGGACGCAAACTTATTTACTATTTTGGAGAAGTAACTATGAACTATGGTGATCTGTCACTCAAAGCAGACTATATATCCTATGATATGGACAAAAATGTCGTCTATGCAAGAGGCACCAGAGACACCATTACGGGAGAACTAGTCGGAATACCGGAAATGACTGACAGGGGCAATACCTATAGGATGGAGGAGGTCTATTACAACTTCACATCGAAGAAAGCCAAAATTAAAAATATGACCACTGAGCAACAAGATGCTATACTTTTGGGTGAAAATCTTAAGATGATGCCTGATCAGTCGGTCAACATTTCCAGTGGAAAATATACTGTCTGCGACCATGAACATCCTCACTATTATCTGAAACTCACCGCTGCCAAGATGATGACAAAACCGAGTCAGAAGACTGTTTTCGGGCCTGCTTATGTAGTTGTAGCAGATGTACCGCTTCCTATTGTACTTCCGTTCGGATTTGTGCCCGAGATGCCCGACAGGGCCAGCGGAATCCTTGTCCCCACATATGGCGAAGAAAATGCCCGTGGACTCTATCTAAGAGATTTCGGCTACTCGTTTGTGATTGGCGACTATTTTGATCTTGCCTTGACCGGAGATATCTATTCATACGGATCGTGGGCAGTAAGGGCAACTTCCAGATATAAGAAGAGGTATTCCTTTGACGGCTCACTCGCCATAACCTACTCAAATGATGTAACAGGAGAGCGCGGTGAGACCGATTTCTTTCAATCAAAAAACTTTGGAGTCAACTGGAGTCATTCCCAGGATTCCAAAGCAAGACCCGGAACCGCTTTCAGGGCTTCGGTCAACTTCTCCAGCCCCTCAAACAGCAAATACAATTCCAGGGATATATCGCAGAGTCTGCAAAACCAGATCTCTTCTTCAATATCTTATTCAAAACAGTGGAGTGGCCTGAGTCTCTCTATCAATGCGCTGCATAGTCAAAACTCGCGTGACAGCTCATATGCCATCACCCTGCCAAACTTAACTTTCTCCGTCAACAGGTTTTTCCCCTTTAAAAGAAAAAACAGAGTAGGCAAAGAGAGGTTCTATGAACAGATATCATTTAGCTATAACACAACATTACAGAACAAGGTAAACTTCAAGGCAAGAGAGATAAGAGAGCCCGGATTTATCAATAAAATGCAAAATGGTATGTCTCACAACTTCCAGATAGGCCTCCCATCTTTCACTCTGCTAAAATATTTTCAATTCTCACCCAGCGTTTCCTACGGAATGAACTGGGTCTTCAGAGAAAACCAGGTTGAATATGATCCTGAACAGGACAAGGTGGTTACTACACTCACCGATCAATTCAGCACCCTGGGAGTTATGCAAACCTTCTCGGCAGGACTCTCTATGAGTACCCGCCTATACGGTATGTTCAATTTCGGCAAAAGAAGTAAGATAGAGGCTATCAGACATATGGTTACCCCGACATTCGGATTTAGTTACAAACCCGAACTCGGTATTCCTATGAACGGTTATATGACATATAACTATACCGACGTAAATGGGGTAGATCAAGTATATGAATATAATAAATACTCGGGATTGATGTATTCACCCCCGGCAAAAGGTAAAACTGCCGCCCTCACCTTTGGATTAGGCAACAATATCGAAGCGAAAATCAAGGATGCATCCGACACCACGGGGAGGGGAACCAGAAAAATAAAACTGATAGATAACCTTAACCTGAATGGATCCTATAATTTTCTAGCGGATTCCCTGGGTATGTCAAATATAAACATCAGCGCCAGTACCACCATATTCCAGAAGCTTGGCATTAACGGCAACATAGCTCTTGATCCCTATTCTATTGACCATACAGGAAAACGCATCAACAAATTTCATATTATTCAAACCGGAAAACCTGCGCGTCTGGTTAACGCAAGCGCTTCGCTGAGTTTTTCCATTAACGGAGATGGTCAGGGAAAAGGCAATGACGGCCTCAAAGATGAGGGGGCCCAAAAAAAGGATGCGAACGCCTATGGATATGTCTATTACCATCCGATTACAGGCGAATATATCCCGGGGGGGTGGCTCTACTATATGAATCCAAACTCCCCATGGTCGCTAAGTTTCAACTATACCTATTCATACGGCAGGAGTTATACCTATGCCAACGAACAACTCCAAACCAAACACAATCATACTCAGACACTTGGCGTTAATGGACAGATACGCATAACACAAGCACTCAACATAAGCCTCAATACTGGTTTCGATCTCACGAAACTGAAGTTGACTACAACTCAGTTGAGCGCAACCTATGACCTTCACTGTTTTTCCATATCCGTTTCCTGGGTTCCTACCGGTCAGTGGCAAAGCTGGAGTTTCAGAATTGCCGCAAAAGCATCTGCGCTCTCAGACCTTCTGCAATTCAAAAAAGCTTCAAGCTTCTGGGACAATTGATAAAAAATATCTATATTTATATTTAATATATTCATCATAAATAACATTGATTCATTATGAAAAAAACAGTAGCCACTCCCCTCGCTCCCGCAGCAGTGGGGCCTTACAGCCAGGCAGTAGTTGCAGGCAACACTATTTATGTCTCAGGACAGCTCCCAATTGACGCCGCTACCGGCGAATTTGCTCCGGGAGGGGTAAGAGAACAACTCCACCAGATTTTCAAAAACATCGGATATATTCTTAAAGAAGCAGGATATGACTTCTCTGATGTGGTTAAGACGACAGTTTATCTTACCGATATGAAAGATTTCGCCGTACTTAACGAGGTTTACGCCGAGTACTACAGCAGCCCCTATCCCGCACGCGTAGCATACGCGGTAGCCGCACTGCCCAAAGCTGCACTTGCAGAAGTTGATGTGATTGCGGTTAAATAAAATTCACTCATTTTTTGCAAAGTGGATAAAAACCATTAACTTTGTGGCGATTTCACTGAGGGAGACATACTTTACGGTCTTCACGTGGCCGGACATTTACGGTCTCCCTTTCCAAAACCACTATAATGTACGACATACTACAATTACAGAGCAAAAGTTTAGAAGAGCTGATTGATATTGCAGGGAAGCTCAACATCAAGAAACCCGAGTCGAAACATGAAGATCTCATCTATCAGATACTCGACGAGCAGGCCATTCAGGGCACAGGCAGACCGGGACCCAAACCAGCTAAGAAAAAAGTTGTGAAAGAAATAAAGGAAGTTACCGGCAAGGCTGAAACAGTCGAAGAACAGCCTAAAAAACGGGGACGCAAGGCAAGTAGCAAGAGTAGCGATACTGATGCCAAGAGCGAACCCAAAACAGCGAAGCCGGCAACTGCAGCACAACCTGAAGAATCCGAAGAAAAAGGCAAAAAGACAACTGCTGAACGCAAAAAACCTGGCAGAAAGCCTAAACAAACGACAGAGGAGGCTACAGCTGAACCTCAGAAAGCAACATCTGATACTCCGGCTGAGACACCTGGTGAAGAACAATCTGAAAAGGATTCCGGGAAAAAAAGCGCAAAGAGTCCAAAAGAGACCGAAGTGAAAGCTGAGGAAACTGAAAAGCCTAAGAGAGCAACAAGGACCAGACAAACTGTTAAAAAAGAGCCTGAAAGCAAAGAGGCCGAAACTAAAGCAGAAAAGGATCAGAGCAAAACAGAAGAGCCGGAACCTTCAGAAACGACTGAAGAGCCTGCCAAGGAGAGTGCTAAAAAACGCGAACCCACTAAACGTGAACCACGCAGCAGGATCCAAAAAGGGGAACAGAATCAGCAAGAACAGCAGATCACACAGATCACCAAGACAAAAATTGAGTTTGAAGGTATCGTTGAGGCAACCGGTGTTCTTGAAATCATGCCTGATGGATATGGTTTCCTACGCTCCTCAGACTATAACTACCTCAACTCTCCCGATGATATCTATGTTTCTCAGGCGCAGATTAAAATGTTTGCCCTCAAAACAGGAGATACAATTTTTGGCGAGATAAAACCTCCCAGGGATGGCGACAAATACTTCCCTCTGGTAAAGGTCAACAAAATTAATGGCCGCTCTCCGGAATTTATTCGCGACAGAGTGCCCTTCGACTTCCTGACTCCTCTTTTCCCTGATGAGAAATTCAACCTTACCGGAAAGGGACACAACGATAATTTCTCCATAAGGATAGTGGATCTTTTCACGCCAATCGGCAAGGGACAAAGAGGTCTGATTGTAGCTCAGCCAAAGACCGGAAAGACGGTACTTCTGAAAGATATTGCCAATGCTATCGCTGACAATCATCCCGAAGTCTATATGATAGTGCTCCTAATCGATGAACGTCCTGAAGAGGTAACCGATATGCAGCGCAATGTAAAGGCCGAGGTAGTAGCATCCACATTTGACGAGCCTGCAGAAAGACATGTCAAAGTAGCTAACATGGTGCTTGAAAAGGCAAAGCGTCTGGTTGAGTGCGGTCACGACGTGGTTATACTTCTCGATTCTATCACTCGCCTTGCAAGAGCCTTCAATACAGTGCAGCCTGCATCAGGCAAGGTCCTCTCAGGTGGTGTTGATGCTAATGCACTACACAGACCGAAACGTTTCTTTGGTGCCGCACGCAATATTGAGAATGGCGGATCACTTACAATTCTTGCTACCGCTCTTACAGAGACCGGTTCGAAGATGGACGAGGTTATCTTTGAGGAGTTTAAGGGTACGGGTAATCTCGAGCTCCAACTTGACAGGAAACTTTCCAACAAGCGTATCTTCCCTGCAG
>JAAZMM010000045.1 GCA_012798805.1 Bacteroidales bacterium | reverse complement strand
TTGACTACTTTTTTGAAAAGCTTTTCGTCGCAATTGAGAGATTTGCGGCTGTTGCGTGTCAGGCGGATAACGGCAGACTTCACCTTTGGGGGTGGCACAAATGCCCCTTCGCCCACTGTAAAAAGATATTCTATGTCATACCAGGCCTGGAGCAGCACGGAGAGAATGCCGTAAGTTCTGGAGCCCGGAGGGGCGGCTATTCGTTGGGCCACCTCTCTCTGTATCATACAGACCACTTCCGGTATTTGCTCTTTATGCTCCAGCACCTTGAAGAATATCTGAGAAGAGATGTTGTAGGGGAAATTGCCGATAACCGAAAACTTGCCCGTAAAGAGCTTGGTAAGATTGGCTTTCAGAAAGTCGGCTTCGTAGAGTACCGGAGCCAGTTGCGGCCAATTTTCCAGCAGATATCTTACGGATTCGTCATCTATTTCTATCACTTTGAGGCGTATATCCTCACGTGTAAGAAGATATTGTGTGAGCACACCCATCCCGGGCCCTATCTCAAGCGCATCAAAAACAGCATCGCCGCTGCCCTTCAAGGCATCGACGATGTTGCGTGCTATGGTCTGATCTTTCAGAAAATGCTGTCCAAGCCCTTTTTTAGGCCGCACAGCAGATTTTACTGATGGAGTGGAGGGTTTACTCATTTGCAATGAAATGGTCGTACATGAGCTTTATTATGCCCTTTAAGAGCTCTGTATCTGAGGCTTTGGCTCCGCTGCTGATAACTACAAACCCATATTTCTCTTCCGGATGGAAAAACATTGCACTTCTAAGTCCATACGCGCTGCCTGTATGACCCACGAGTTCTATCTCAGGGATATATTCCGTGGTGCGCCACAGAGCGAGTCCGTAGTGCTCATCCTCCGAACGGGGAGTCTGCATATTTTTGGAGCTCTCCTCTGAGATGATGCGCTCTTGCGTTCCCGGGTAAATCCCGTAATTCATATGAACCATCATATATTTTGCAAGGTCGGTGGTAGAGATCTTCATTCCGCCGGTAGGCGAGAATATCGGAGTGGAGTAGCCCGTTACGTAGTTGGCAATATCCTCTGCTCTCGATCTGTATGCACCGGGCTGTGCCTCGAGGCTGTCATTTTCCGGATTATAGGAGTAGAGTATTGCAAAACGGGTCGAATCGAGTGCATCGATATTATAGCCACCGTAAAGTCCGAGGGGATTGAGTATGTGGTTTACTATGTAGTGATCAAATCGCTCTCCGGAGAGTTTCTCGAGTATGGTGCCGGCCATATTGAAGTTGAGATTGCAATATTGGTAACCTTTGCCGGGCTCATAATCGTTGTAGCAGGCTGCGCTGTTTGGATTGGTGGCAGGGTTGATGACGTCGAGGGTGAAGTACCCTTGGGTATCGTTGAGACTCGAGGTGTGTGAGAGCAGCATCTCGAGGGTGATGACCGTCTCAGGGTATTTGGGATTGCGTACCGTGAAACCCATCAGATCGCTGACGTCGCTTTCGAGTGTTACCTTGCCCTCTTCTACAAGCTGCATAAAGGCTGTTGCCGTAAAGGATTTGGAGATGGATGCAATCCTGAAAATGCTCTGAGCATCGATTTTTTCTCCGGTTTCAAGGTTTTTGACTCCGAAATAGTTGTCATAGATGATCTTATTGTCTTTGACGACGGCCACTCCGAGGCCGACGTTGCCAACCTCTTCTCTGAAAGCATTGAGATCCTCTTCAAATGCCTGGTACGAATTGCCGGTGCAGGCTGCAAGCAGCAGCGCACAGAGTGCAAATAGGGTGATTTTTTTCATAATTATAGGTTTTGACAATTAGTTTTCACAAAGATACGATTTCAGAGCAGGAAATCATAAATACTCATCACTTGAATTCCATCCTCATCACTCCACGATTTGGTAAATATTTTTCCAAAAAGTGTCACATGTGACGGTTTCCGGAAAACAAAGTTATAATTTTCCCGAGATAATTGGTATTTTTGTGGACTATGAAAAAGAAGAAACCGACAACTCCGCTGCTGAGGCAGTTTTATGAGATCAAGGCGCAATACCCCGGATCTTTGCTCCTTTACAGGGTTGGCGATTTCTATGAGACCTTTGGGGAGGATGCAATTACTGCGAGCAAAGTCCTGGGTATCGTCCTGACCCGGCGCGCCAGCGGTAAAGGCACCTATATCGAAATGGCCGGCGTACCACATCACGCTCTGGAGAGTTATCTTCCCAAACTGGTGCAGGCGGGCTACAAGGTGGCGGTTTGTGACCAACTGGAGGATCCGAAACTCACCAAAAAACTGGTCAAACGGGGAGTTACAGAGCTTGTTACTCCCGGAGTAGCCTATAATGATACCATTCTCAAACAGAACGAACATAACTATCTGGCTGCTGTCTCCTTTGAGGGAAAAAATGCCGGCGCAGCATTGTTCGATATCTCTACAGGTACATTCAAAGTGGCCCAGGGTTCTCTCGATTATATTGAGAATCTTCTTGCGGGCAGCGCTCCGAAAGAGATCCTTGTGGAGAAATCCTATTGCGAGGGATTTCGAAAAAGATTTGGCAACATCGCCTACATTTCCCCACTCGACGAGTGGGCATTTGTCCTCGAATCCTGCCACAAAAAACTCTGTGATCATTTTGCGATAAGCTCACTCAAAGGCTTCGGTATCGACAAAATGTTGCTGGGCATCGAGGCGGCGGGTGCCATTCTCTTCTATATGGAGATTACTCACCACGATTCGCTGGGACATGTGAGCACCATTTCTCGTATAGACGAGGGAGATTTTGTCTGGATAGACAAATTTACCTTCCGTAATCTGGAAATATTTACCCCTCTCGCCGGAGCGGAAGGGGTCTCGCTGCTCGAGACGATCGACAGATGCAGTTCGCCGATGGGCGCACGCAGGCTGAGGGAGTGGCTTGCAATGCCTATCAAGGATATTCCGGAGCTCACTCTGCGATATGATACCATTTCAGCCCTTCAGGCTGACGAGAGGATGCTGGAGGAGGTAAGAGGCCGGATAGGCGACATCGGTGATCTGGAGAGGATCATCTCAAAGGCCGCAGCGGGTAAGCTTCTGCCGCGTGAGGCGCTTCAGCTCGCACGGGGTCTGGATGCGATAGCGGAGATTAAGAAGCAGCTCCAAAAGAGTTCCAATCCGGTTTTCGACTCCTGCATAGAGCAGCTGGATGCCTGTACGGAGCTCTCCAAGTCCATTTCTACCTGTATCCTGCCCGATACCGCAGCGCAGATAGGCAAAGGAGATGTGATAGCACGCGGAATCTCGGAAGAGCTCGATTCGCTGCACGATGCACTTGCCCACAGCAAGGATATATTGCTAGATATTCAGCAAAGGGAGAAGGAGCGCACCGGCATCCCTTCGCTTCGCATAAGTTACAACAATGTATTCGGATATTTCCTCGAGGTGCGCAATACCCACAAAGATCGGGTGCCGGCGGAGTGGATCCGCAAGCAGACGCTGGTCAGTGCGGAGAGATATATCACTCCCGAATTGAAGCAATATGAAGAGAAGATCCTCGGGGCGGAGGAAAAAATCCTCGCTCTCGAAACGGAAATATATGGTACCTTGATCACTTCTATTCAGGACCAGGTAACTGTTATACAGCGCAACGCCTCCGTGGTGGCCCGTCTCGACGTGCTGGCAGGTTTTGCCCGCCTGGCGCTGGATAATGATTACTGTCGTCCGGAGGTGAATGATTCTTTGGAACTTGATATAGAGGGAGGCCGTCACCCCGTGATCGAGACCCGTATGTCTCCCGGAGAGGAGTATGTGCCAAACGATCTTTTCCTCTCCAATGATTCGCAGCAGATAATTATTCTTACCGGACCCAATATGTCCGGAAAATCGGCGTTTCTGCGACAGACGGCCTTGATAGTGTTGATGGCCCAGATAGGCTCTTTCGTCCCCGCAAATCGCGCAAAAATAGGCATTGTGGACAAAATATTTACCAGAGTCGAAGCTTCTGACAATATTTCCCGCGGAGAGTCCACCTTTATGGTGGAAATGCTCGAAACGGCCACTATTTTGAACAATCTTTCCCAAAGGTCGCTGGTGTTGCTCGACGAGATAGGACGCGGTACGAGCACTTATGACGGGATGTCTATTGCCTGGGCGATTGTGGAGTATCTGCATAGTAGTGCTCAGCGGGCTAAAACCCTCTTCGCCACCCATTATCACGAGCTAAATGATCTCGAAGAGTTTCACGAAAGAGTATTCAATTATCATATTTCCGTCAGGGAGAGCGATGGCAAGGTTATATTTCTGCGTAAGCTTTGCAGAGGCGGAGTTGCCCACAGTTTCGGTATTCACGTCGCCCGTCTGGCCGGAATGCCGGATGATGTGGTGCACCGTGCCGAGGCACGACTGGCTGAGCTCGAGGCCAATAGTGGTGCCGCTGATTCGCCGGGTTCGGCATCCGGTAGTGTCGCTCCGGATCCGGCCGCCTGTGACACGATTGAGACGCTTTCCGATAGTGATGCGAAAGCGGCCCGGTCAGATTTCTCCTCCGGTATTGATGTCGGATCTGCCACATTTACTCCCAAAACCAAAAAATCCGCCCGTTCCACCACGGATACGGGAGTGCAGCTCACCCTCTACCAGTTGGATGACCCGCTGCTGCTCGAGATCAAGGAGGAGCTCCAGAATATTGATATTAACCAGATGTCTCCGCTCGATGCTTTCGATACCATACGAAGGCTGAAAAAGAAAATAGGATTGTAAAAAGAGTATTTAAGAGGGATTTGTGATGAGAGAGTTGTTGGCGGACAAATTCAGGACTACCCTGTCGCTGGCGGGTGTCTGTATTGGGATTTTTTCGATCGTGGCGGTCTTCACCGTCGTGGATTCACTTAAAGAGAGTGTAAATGAGGGCTTCCGGAAGTTTGGAAGTGATATGGTAATGGTTGAACGTCTGCCCCTTGAGCCCGATTTCGATCAGGATGGGCGGCAAAGGCTCTGGCAATACGAGAGTCGTCCGCAGATCGGATGGCAGGAGTATCTTTTTCTTAAGGAAAATAGTGCTACGGCGGGCCAAATGGCATTTTCGGCCTCATTTGAGATGGAGTGTGCGGCCGGTCGTGAGAGTTATCAGGAGGGGGCTTTTGTCGCCGTGGATGGTGACTGGAGGATGATGGTCAAGGAGAAAATTCTCCAGGGACGAGGTTTTACTTCGGGAGAGCTCGCAGGCGGTGCAGCGGTTACCATCATTGGCTCCGGTGTAGCGGAAAAGCTTTTTGCCGGTGTAGCCGACCCCGTCGGCAAAATGATGACGGTCGGGGGTACTCCGTTTCGCGTAATAGGTGTTTTTGCTCCCGCAGGAGAAAATCTGGTCAGTATGATGGATGTCGATTGCGTAAGATTGATTCCGGTCCGGTTTGCGCTTCGCATAGCAGATATTGATTCTCCGACTCTCAAAAATCGTATCACATCTATATCACACCAGGCGCCGGAGGGGCGTCCGGAGCCGATTTCCAAAGAGGAACTCAAAAGCGAGTTGCGGATATTGATGCGTCAACACCGCCGGCTCCGGCCGGCTCAGGAGGATGATTTTGCTCTCAACGAACTCTCATTCGTGGCAGAACAATTTCAGTCGGTCTTCGGGATGGTCAATAAAGTCGGCTGGGTCGTCGGCCTCTTTTCATTGTTGGTGGGTGGATTTGGGATTGCCAATATAATGTATGTTTCCGTAGAGGAGCGTACCCGTATCATTGGGATTAAAAAGGCACTCGGTGCCCGTAAACGGGTTATTACAATGCAATTTTTGGCTGAGGCGGCCACGCTCTCAATACTTGGCGGAGGAGCAGGTATTGCGCTGGTCTGGATTGCTACCTTGATTATTCCGGATACCCTTTTTCCGATCTGTTTGTCGATTGCCAATATTTTCAAAGGGCTGGCTATAGCCCTAATCATAGGGGTCGTCTCAGGAGTTGCCCCCGCCCGCCGCGCAGCCTCTTTACATCCGGTCGAGGCTATCAATAGTTAAGCGTCCTATTAAAGAAAAACAGGCCTGCCTATATTGGCAAGCCGGTCTGTCATTATTTTCAATACACTGTTAGTCGAGCTTTAGGACAGCCATAAATGCGCTCTGGGGTACCTCAACGGAACCGATCTGGCGCATACGCTTTTTACCTGCCTTCTGTCTTTCAAGGAGTTTGCGTTTGCGGGAGATATCACCTCCATAACATTTGGCGGTCACGTCTTTACGCAATTGACGTACGGTCTCCCTGGCAATGATTTTGGAGCCTATGGCTGCCTGGATGGCAATATCAAACTGCTGGCGCGGAATCAATTCTTTGAGTCTTTCGCAGATTTTCCTGCCAAAGTCGTAGGCATGGTCCTGATGAATCAGGGTGGAGAGTGCGTCAGCGGGTTCGCCGTTGAGAAGGATGTCGAGCTTTACAAGTTTTGCCTCGCGATATCCTGTCAAGTGGTAGTCAAATGAAGCGTATCCTCTGGAAATCGACTTGAGCTTGTCGTAAAAGTCGAAAACAATCTCCGACAGCGGCATATCATAGGTCAGCTCGATACGATCAGCCGAGATATAGTGCTGATTTTTGAGAGTACCTCTTTTGTCGAGGCAGAGCTTCATTATCGGGCCGAAGTACTCGGTTTTAGAGATAATCTGTGCGTGAATATAGGGCTCTTCGATATGGTCGATCAGCGTAACGGGGGGAAGCCCTGAAGGGTTGTGCACCTCAATGCATTCGCCCTGAGTCGTATATACTTTGTAGGAAACGTTGGGGACCGTGGTAATCACATCCATATCAAACTCGCGGAACAGACGTTCCTGGACTATTTCCATATGGAGCATTCCCAAAAATCCGCAACGGAATCCAAATCCGAGTGCAAGTGAACTTTCAGGCTCGAATACCAGCGAGGCATCATTGAGTTGAAATTTTTCCAATGAAGCGCGAAGGTCTTCATACTGGTCTGCGCTTACGGGGAACATACCGGCGTAGAGCATAGGTTTGACATCCTCAAATCCCGCAATGGCGCTTTCACAGGGGTTTTGAACATGGGTGATGGTGTCACCTACTTTCACCTCAGCTGCCGTCTTGATACCAGATATTATATAGCCTACCGAGCCGCAGCGGATCTCATTTGTAGGCATATATTTCATCTTGAGGATACCCACTTCATCGGCTTCATACTCTTTGCCGGTATTGACAAATTTAACCTTGTCGCCTTTGCGGATAACGCCGTTTGCCACCTTGAAATAGGCTATGATGCCTCTGAAAGAGTTGAATACCGAGTCGAAAATCAAGGCTTGGAGGGGTGCATCCGGGTCGCCCTGCGGAGCGGGAACCTTTTCCACGATGGCCTCTAAAATCTCTTCTATGCCTATTCCCATACGGGCAGAAGCCATCAATACATCCTCATTCTTGCAGCCGAGCAGGTCGGTCACCTGATCCCTGACCATCTCCACCATCGCAGACTCCACATCTATTTTATTGAGAACGGGGATAATCTCAAGATCGTGCTCAATGGCGAGATAGAGGTTTGAAATAGTTTGAGCCTGGATGCCTTGAGTGGCGTCCACCACCAACAAGGCTCCTTCACAAGATGCGATGGCACGTGACACTTCGTATGAAAAATCGACGTGTCCCGGAGTATCGATGAGGTTGAGAGTATATTTTTCTCCCTTATATAAATACTCCATCTGGATGGCGTGACTCTTGATGGTAATTCCCTTTTCTTTTTCCAATTCCATCGAATCAAGCACCTGGGTGGACATATCACGGCGATCTATAGTATTGGTAAACTCGAGCAATCTGTCTGCGAGAGTACTTTTTCCGTGATCAATATGGGCAATAATGCAAAAATTCCTAATATGTTTCATACTTAACTACTTCCAAAGCGCAAAGATAATGATTATCTTTGTTTTTTATATTCAATTTATTCTATGATCAATATTCGTAATTATCAAAAAATCGCCTCTCAAGTTAGAAGAGATATCCTCAGGATGGTGACCGGTGCATCATCCGGACATCCGGGAGGTTCGATGAGCAGTGCCGATATTATGACGGTACTTTATTTCAAGGAGATGAATGTCACTCCTGAGAATTGGAGAAGGGACGGCAAGGGTCACGATATGTTTTTTCTCTCTATCGGCCATGTATCTCCTCTCTTTTACAGCGTATTGGCTCGCAGAGGGTTTTTCCCCATTTCCGAGCTGGAAACATTCAGAGCTTATGGCAGCAGGCTTCAGGGACACCCCTCTATCGAGGCGGCTCTCCCGGGGGTGCATCAGGCCTCAGGTTCATTGGGCCAGGGGCTCTCCGTAGCTGTTGGAGCAGCACTTGCAAAGCGTCTTTCGGGCGATAAGAGCAGGGTGTTTGCCCTTATTGGCGACGGTGAGACTCAGGAGGGTCAGATCTGGGAGGCTGCCAGTACGGCAGCTCATCTTAAAGTGGATAATCTCATTGCCATGACCGACTGGAATTTCCAGCAGATAGATGGCACTACTGATCAGGTGCAGACTCTGGGTGATCTGTCGAGCAAATGGGAATGTTTCGGATGGAAAGCCGTTGTGGCCGACGGTCACAGTTATTTAGGTATTTTAGAAGCATTCGAAAGGGCTAACTTCTATTTGGGTAAAGGAAGTCCTGTCATGATTCTTTTCAGGACCATAATGGGTAAGGGAGTCGATTTTATGGAAGATACCTGCGAATGGCACGGCAAAAGTCTTTCTCCTGAGCAGTGTGAAATGGCACTTGCCCAACTTAAAGAGACTTTGGGGGATTATTAAAATTTGACGGCATGAAAAAATATATAAATACAGGAAATAAGGATACCCGTTCAGGTTTTGGAGCGGGACTTTCAGAGCTTGGTGCTACCAATCCAAAAGTGGTTGCGCTCTGTGCCGACCTTACCGGTTCGGTAAAAATGGATGCATTTGCGAAAGCACATCCGGAAAGATTTTTCCAATGTGGCATTGCTGAGGCAAATATGATGGGTATGGCGGCCGGACTTGCGCTTGGCGGTTATATTCCATTTGCCGGCACGTTTGCAAATTTTGCCACGGGCAGGGTCTATGACCAGATCCGCCAGTCGATCTGCTATTCTGAGACCAATGTCAAGATAGCAGCATCTCACGCCGGTATAACTCTTGGCGAAGATGGTGCAACTCACCAGATTCTTGAGGACATCGGACTAATGAGGATGCTCCCAAATATGGTGGTAGTCAATCCTTGTGACTACAATCAGACAAAAGCCGCCACAATAGCTGCGGCAGCCTGGCAAGGGCCGGTTTATCTGAGATTCGGCCGTCCGAAGGTGCCCAACTTTACACCCGAAGAGCAGGTGTTTGAGATTGGGAAAGCATTACACCTCAATGAGGGATCCGATGTTACAGTGATAGCCACCGGACACCTCGTTTGGGAGGCGATACAGGCAGCTGAAACCCTTGCAACGGAGGGTATAAGTGTTGATCTCATCAATATCCACACTATTAAACCCCTCGATAGCGAAGCTATCCTGACTTCGGTAGCAAAGACGGGTCGTGTGGTCTGTGCCGAAGAGCATCTGATAGCCGGAGGTCTGGGAGAAGCGGTTGCAGGACTTTTGGCAAGGGAACATC
>JAAZMM010000044.1 GCA_012798805.1 Bacteroidales bacterium | reverse complement strand
TCTACGTCCGATGTCAAGGGGATTCGTCTTTACGTAGATAAACGCAATACCCGCGCCCAAGAGGTCTATGAAGCAATCGGTATGACCGGAGAACATTACATCACCTACGAATTGATGAAAGAGTAAAAACCGCTTACAAAATATAATATGAAAAAACTATTCGCATTGTGCATGATCTGCACATTAATTTTCACTGCCGGCTGTATGCAGGTGAAGGTGGATTCCTCAATGCCATATTCGGTAGAAAATGGCAGAATTGTGCTTCAGACACCCAAGCGTCCTGCCGGACAGCAGAGTGCCCTCGCAATGGCTTGCGATCCGATCGACACCCTCAGGGTGGGTTTCGTAGGACTCGGTATGAGAGGCTATGGCGCTGTGATTCGTTACACATATATAGATGGAGTGCGTATAACTGCGCTTTGTGATTTGCTTCCGGATAGGACGGAGGCCTCCAAAAATGCACTTCTGGAGAGAGGTTGGCCCGAGCCGGCGCTCTATTCCGGAGAGGAGGGGTGGCGCGAGCTCTGTGAAAATCCGGATGTGGATTTGGTCTATATCTGTACCCCATGGCAAAATCACGCGGAGATATCGGTTTATGCTATGCAATGCGGTAAACACGTAGCCGTAGAGGTCCCCGGGGCAATGACCATAGCCGAATGCTGGGAGATAATCAATACCAGTGAGAACACCCGCAAGCATTGTATGATGCTGGAAAACTGCTGCTACGATTTCTTTGAGATGACCGCACTCAATATGGCTCAGCAGGGGCTTTTCGGTGAAATCCTGCACGTGGAAGGGGCCTATATTCACAACCTCGATCCCTACTGGAAACTCTATCAGGGCAATTGGAGGCTCGACTTCAATCAAAAGCATCGCGGCGACAACTATCCCACACACGGCCTCGGTCCTGCCTGTCAGGTGCTCAATATCCACAGAGGTGACAGGATGGAGTATCTGGTCTCAATGGATACCAAGTCGGTACACGGCAAAGAGGTAGCGAAGGAGATAATGGGGACTGAGGAGTTTGCCAATGGCGATCACACAGTCACTTTGATTCGTACTGTGGGCGGAAGGCAGATAGAGATTCAGCACAATGTCTATTCGCGTCGTCCCTATAACAGAATGTACCAGATTACCGGCACTGAGGGCTTTGCAAATAAATATCCTGTGCGCGGTTTCGCGCTTATGAGCCACAATCTCCCCGAAGGTCGCGAGGAATATGCGGGATTGGATGGAGAACGCTTTGTCAGCCCCGAGCTGCTGGAGATGCTTTTGGAGGAGTACAAGCATCCGATAACCGCAGAGATTGAAGAGAAAGCGCGTATGGTGGGTGGCCACGGCGGTATGGACTTCATAATGGACTATAGATTGGTCTATTGTTTGCGCAATGGATTGCCTCTCGACCAGGATGTCTATGATCTTGCCGAATGGTCCTGCCTGATTGAGCTAAGTCGTATCTCGATAGAGTCCGGCTCAATGCCGGTAGCGGTTCCCGACTTTACCCGTGGGGAATGGGATCGTATTGAGGGATATCGCCACGCTTTTGTCGGGAAATAATCTTCTTCCTCAAGGCAATTCTCCTTTTTTTGCTACCTTTGGAAGATATTTGACAAAGTTTTTAAAATTTAAAATTCAACAATATGACAAACGTCAAGAAACAGAATTTTGCACTGCCGATTGCAATAATGTTCTCCCTCTTCTTTATGATCGCCTTCGTTACCAATTTCGCGGGCTCGATGGGAGTAATCGTTAAAAACCAGTTCGGCGCAAGCAATGCCCTTTCGCAGCTCGGTACGCTTGCCAACTTTATCGCTTACGCCTGTATGGGTATTCCCGCGGGTATCATCCTAAAGCGCAAAGGCTACAAGTTTACAGCTCTGACCGCAGTAATTGTGGGGTTTGTGGGAGTGGGCATTCAGTTCCTTTCAGGGTATGTTTCCCCATCAATCGCTTTTGGAATCTATGTCCTCGGTGCATTTGTAGCGGGTCTTTCGATGTGTCTTCTCAACATCGTGGTCAACCCGCTCCTCAATACGCTCGGTGGCGGTGGCAACCGCGGTAACCAGCTGATCCAGTTTGGAGGTTCCTGCAATTCCATCGGAGGTACAATAGCTCCCATTCTTCTCGGTTACCTTATCGGTGGCTCGATGGAGACCGCTACAGTTAGTGATGCGGCCCCCGCAATGATGATTGCTATGGGTATCTTCGTTCTCGCCGGCATTGTTCTTGGAGCTACCAATATTCCCGAGCCCCACATGGAGACGGCAGAGCAGAAAGCTGCCCGCAGGAGCGGGAATGTGCAGAGGGATAAACATGGTCCGATGTCATTCCGTCATTTTGTTCTTGGAGCAATTGCAATATTTTTCTATGTTGGAGTAGAGGTGGGTATTCCTAATACTGCCAACCTCTATATGTCCGGCAATCCCAATGTGGGACCTGCAATAGCGGGTACTTTGGTGGGGTTTTACTGGTTTATGATGTTGGTGGGAAGGCTGATAGGAGCTCCTATAGCAGGCAAGGTTTCCAGCAAGAGGATGCTCGTCTCAGTCTCACTATTGGCAATAGCTTTCGTGCTTTGTATCCTCTTCATACCTGAAAATGTTACCATCTCTTTCCGTGAGAAAGCACTTCCTTTGAGTATGGTGTTCGTTGTTCTCTGCGGTCTCTGTACTTCGGTGATGTGGGGAGCTATCTTCAACCTCTCGACCGAGGGTCTCGGAAAATATACCCCGATGGCTTCAGGTATCTTCATGACACTCGTGTGCGGCGGTGGCATCCTTCCTTTCGTGCAGAATTGGGTTGCCGACTCCGTGGGTCATATAAATAGCTATTGGGTGGTGATTGTGGGGTTTGCATATATCCTCTTCTATGCCCTTTTCGGTTATAAGAATGTGAATAAAGATATTGTCACAGAATAAATTGCTTTTCAACAATAATAAGATCGAAATATGACGAAAGAATATGTGATAGGAGTTGATATCGGTGGCCAGTCGGCCATGATAGGTGTCGTGGACAGACGCGCTAACATCCTTGCGAGGAGCAGAATGGATACAAAATGTTATGGCGAGGATGATGCGGAGAAATTTATGGACGATCTCTGCGCCAATATCAGGAAAATTGCAGAGCCTGTTGACTGGGATAATATCGAAGGTATCGGTATCGGTGCTCCTAATGGCAACTATTATCAAGGCACCATTGAGGGTGCAGCTAATCTCCCCTGGGGGAAAGGTATTGTGCCTCTCAGGGATTATATTGCCAAAAAAACCGGAAAGCCGGTAACAGTTACCAATGACGCAAATGCGGCAGCTATCGGAGAAATGCATTATGGCAATGCAAAGGGTATGACTAATTTCATTGAAATCACCCTCGGTACAGGTGTCGGCAGCGGAATTGTTATCAATGGACAGATGGTTTACGGTCATGACGGCTTTGCCGGTGAGCTGGGCCATACCTGTGCGGTAAGGCAAAATGGTCGTCAGTGCAATTGCGGTAAAGTGGGTTGTCTCGAAACTTATGCTTCGGCAATAGGAGTTGCGCGCACGGCGCGTGAATGGCTCGATATGAGTGATGAACCCTCCACACTCCGTTCTCTCGAGGTTATATCATCCAAAGATGTTTATGATGCTGCCATAGCAGGTGATGCTATCGCAAAAAGGGTATTTGAGTTTACGGGTAAAAAGCTTGGGGAATCATTTTCAGACTTTGTGGCATTTAGCAGACCTGAAGCAATTATCCTCTTCGGAGGTCTTGCAGAGGCGGGTGATCTCATTATGAAGCCCATTATAGAGGCAATGGAGGCGAATCTTCTCGGCATTTGGAAAGGCGGTAAGGTTAAGGTTCTCCGTTCCGGTCTCAAAGAGTCTGATGCGGCCATACTTGGTGCAGGTGCGCTCGCCTGGTAAAATTTTTAGACAATGAAATTATCAAAAATTATAATTTGTGTTGGAGCGGCCATTGCTTCCGCTTCAACACTTTTTTCTTGCGGTGATGGCACGACCTTTACTAAAGCGGAAAAGGAACTTATAGGCAAAGATACCTCTGCAGCGATAATGCCCCTTTATACCACAGATAGTCCTTCAGAGACGGAGTTGCTCCGTAAGGTTGCTGCTCCACTGACGGCAAAAGATATAACCTCCGATATTTACAAGGTCTTGCGACATAGGATGCTCTGTACGGTAAATGATCCTGAAAATCCGGGTGTAGGTATTGCTGCGCCTCAGGTTGGTATCAGCAGACAGCTTGTGGCTGTGCAGAGATTTGATAAAGAGGGGGAACCCTTCGAGTTTTATCCAAACGCAGTGATAACTTCCTACTCTCCTGAAAAGAAATATGGGTGGGAGGGTTGTCTCTCGGTCCCGGGTCAGCGCGATACAGTGCTTCGCTCCACATCCATTGAGATCTCATACAACGACGAACTTACCTTCGAGCTCCGCACGGAAAGAGTCTCAGGATATACGGCAGTCATTTTTCAGCACGAGACTGACCATCTCAAAGGTGTGCTCTATATTGATTATTGAGTCCTCAGTCCATATTGGAATATTTTTTGTATCTTATTGGATTAAACCAAAAATACCATTATGAGACGAACACTATTATTGGCAGTTGTATGCCTTATGACGTTTACTTTCACTGCATGTGATAAGAGTGAAATTGACGGCACCTACAAAGTAGAATCTGTTGCCTTTAATGGCAAGAAAGAATCTCCGATTAGCGATTTCGATAATCCTTCCATAGTTGTAGAAACCAAAAGTGGCTCAAGCGCTATTCAACTCAACAATCTCATTGTCGGCTATCCCCAATTTTTACTTCCAAATACTGATATCATTGATGATGGCGGTAGTACCCGTTTCACTGCAAGTGGAAAAGAGGGGAATCTTACCGTAGAGGCCACAGGATCTCTACACAAAGGTAAGGTTCGCGATCTATCCATCAGGACCAAAATCAAATCCCCCCTTACCGGTCGCTGGATGATCGGCACAAAAAGGAAAGGGGGCTTAATGGGTGACACTAAAGCCATTAGCTGGAATACGGTCTATCTGCCCGATATCACCATTACGCTCACTACTTCTGGTGGCAGCGCTTCATTTATGCTTGGGAGGCAATCATTGACTCTTTCCTTTATCTCAACCATAATTGATAATATTGTTGGAACGATCTCTTCCAATATCTGTTGTGGTAGTATTACATTTGAAGATGACTGCGAATTTAATCTCGAGCTGGATGGTTCATTCATTACCGGTTTTGATGACGATGAACTCAAAATCGTCTCTGAGTTTGCAAGTTCATCACCATTCCATTATGTGGTAATTGATGGAGAGCTATATCTCCATGTTCCCGCAAGTGCCGTGGAAGATCTTGAGGAAGTGCTTGACGGTATGGGATTTAGCTTCTCTCTTGAGGAGAAATCGTTTGATATCAAACTACCGTTTGCCGATATTTCCGAGGATTCATTCTCTCTTGTCCTCAATAAGGAGACAATGCTCCCTCTCCTGGATGGTGCCTTCTCGTTTATTCAGAATTCCGACAGGGAATGGAGAGAGAAGATGGGTATCAGTGAAATAGAGTACAATAATATGGTTAATATGTATAACCTGATAGTTGACTTTATCAACGAGAGCGAAGTTGATCTGCAGATTACGATCAAATATGTGCCTTACGAACCCGGTAAGAGGCCTTGGGAAAAGAAATAAAACCCACACCCCGTACCCGTACCCCGCACCCCGCAACATGTAACGCGCAACTAAAAAATGGCCTCACTCGGTGAGGCCATTTTTTACTTTACTTTTCCAACTTGTGGATTGTGAGACCACTTCTGAGCTTTGGCTCAAACCAGGTGGTCTTGGGAGGCATTATGTTGCCCGTGTCGGCAATGTTGATCAGTTGTCTCATAGAAACGGGATAGAGCGCAAATGCTGCAGCCATTTCTCCTGAATCCACTCTCTTCTTCAACTCGCCAAGACCACGGATACCGCCAACGAAGTCAATCCTGGTGCATGTGCGGAGATCCTTAATGTCGAGAAGCTTGTCAAAAATGAGATTGGAGCAAACTGTAACGTCGAGAACACCGATGGGGTTATTGTCGTCGTAAGTGCCGGGCTTGGCAGTCAATGAGTACCACTCGCCTTCAAGATACATCGAGAAGTTGTGAAGTTTTGAAGGTCTGTACGGCTCTGCCGAACCTTTGCTTTCGATAATGAAATCCTCTTTAAGAGCTTCAAGAAACTCTTTTGGAGTCATACCGTTGAGGTCCTTGACAACTCTGTTGTAGTCGATAATCTTGAGATGGCTTTCCGGGAATACTACTGCCATGAAGTAGTTGTACTCCTCATCGCCGGTATGGTTGGGATTGTTGCGGCGTTGTTCCTCTCCTACAAGTGCAGCTGCTGCTGTCCTATGGTGACCATCGGCCACGTAGAATGCAGGAATACCTGCAAAAATCTCAGTAATGCGTGCGATATCTTTTTCATCGCTGATTATCCACAAATGATGTCCGAAACCGTCATCGGCTACGAAATCATATTCGGGTTCACCTGCGGCATAACGTTTCACGATATCATTGATCTCATCATTGTCGGGATAGGTGAAGAATACCGGCTCCACATTTGCATTTTGTATGCGAACATGGATCATACGGTCTTCCTCCTTATCCTTGCGTGTAAGCTCGTGTTTCTTGATCTTGCCGGTAAGGTAATCCTCTACATTGGCGCAGACCACCAGGCCATATTGTGTGCGGCCATCCATGGTCTGGGCATAGACATAGTAATTCTCCTTAGGATCTTGTACAAGCCATCCTCTCTCCATCCAGAGTTTGAAGTTTTCTACTGCCTTGTCATAAGCGGGCTGTGAATGCTCGTCTATGATAGGATCAAAATCAATTTCCGGTTTCGTAATGTGCAGGAGTGATTTTTCTCCGGCTTCAGCTTTTGCCTCAACCGAGTTGAGCACGTCGTATGGGCGTGCTGCTACTTCTTTGACAATTGCTTTTGGAGGGCGGATAGCTGCAAAAGGTTTAATTTTTACCATATTATCAGATGAGATTATTTGTTAAGTTGAAATGTCCTGTCACCGGTTGCGAAAAATTTGCAAATCTGGTTGGCAGCGGCAAGTCCGGCATTAATATTGGCTTCCTGAGTCTGGGCACCGCACTTTTTAGCTGAAGCAAAATAGCGGATACCAAATTTCTCCACCATTTCTTCATGGTTTCCGGGTAAAATGTCGGTAGCATACTTAAATTTCGGACGCTCTTCCATAATACGCACTATATCGGCTTCGTTCATAACCTCTTTGCGTGCGGTATTAATGATAATACCGTTTTCGGGCAAACGACTCATCAAGGCGTAGTTAATGCTACCTTTCGTTTGGTCATTAGCAGGCATGTGAAGCGAAATGATGTCGCTCTTGTCATATAACTCCTCAGGGGTAGTGATGGCTGTAACACCATATTGTTCCCCAAGCTTAGGGTTACGTGCTAATGAAGGAGAGAAGGCATAAACAGTCATTCCGAAACCTTTTGCAATGTTGGCAACTATTTTTCCTATGTAGCCGAAAGCATGCAATCCCAGTTTCTTGCCTTTAAGCTCAGATCCTGACGCACCTGAAAATCCTCCACGCTGCAAGTAAATCAGCATACCGAAAACCAGTTCTGCTACTGCATTGGAGTTTTGGCCGGGAGTGTTCATTGCAACAACGCCCTTTTTAGTTAAAGCATCAAGATCCAGATTGTCATATCCTGCTCCTGCACGTACCACAATCTTGAGGTTTTTTGCAGCATCAACAACATCGGCTGTTACCTTATCCGAACGCACGATGAGAGCATCAACATCGGCAACAGCTTCCAGAAGCTGGTCGGGAGAGGTGTATTTTTCAAGTAGCACCAGCTCATGACCTGCCTGTTCAACAATATCTCTTATGCCATCAACGGCAACTTTTGCAAAGGGTTTTTCTGTAGCTATCAGTACTTTCATATTTCTTATTTTTTATGGATTTTTTCAAACTCTTTCATACAGTCAACAAGTGCCTGAACATGCTCTTTAGGGCAGGCGTTGTAGATCGAGGCACGGAAACCACCTACTGAGCGGTGACCCTTAATACCTACCATTCCTCTCTCTGTAGCAAATTTCATAAATTCATCCTGAAGGGCCTCATAGCCTTCTGCCATTACGAAGCATACATTCATGATGGAACGGTCTTCTTTGGCTGCTGTGCCTACGAAGAGGGAGTTGCGATCGATTTCATTGTAGAGAAGTTCTGCTTTCTCAATGTTCATCTTTTCCATTACTTTAAGACCTCCAAGTCCCTTTACCCATTTGAGTGTCTCAGTCATTACGAAGATAGGGAATACGGGAGGAGTGTTGAACATTGAACCCTTATCAATATGAGTCCTGTAGTCGATCATTGTGGGCAAATGTCTTGTTACCTTGCCAAGAATATCCTTGCGTACAATAACAAATGTAACACCTGCGGGACCAACGTTTTTCTGTGCGCCACCATATATGAGAGCATACTTGGAAACGTCAACGGGACGGCTCATGATGTCGGACGACATATCTGCCACGAGGTTTACAGGACAATCCATATCATATCTGATCTCTGTACCATAGATGGTGTTGTTGGTGGTGATATGGAAATAATCGAGGTCGGTAGGGATCTCATATCCTTTCGGAATGTAGCTGTAGGTCTTGTCAGCAGAAGATGCTATACAAACGGCATTACCGAGATCTTTAGCCTCTTTGAAAGCTTTCTTGGCCCAAGAACCTGTCTCGAGGTAACCTGCTTTGTTCTCCAGGAGGTTCATTGCAACATAGAGGAACTGCATAGATGCACCGCCACCGAGGAAGAGTACTTCGTAGTCATCGGGAATTTCGAGAAGCTCTTTCCAGAGTGCACTGCACTCATCCATAACTGCTTGCCACTCTTTTGAGCGGTGTGAAACTGAAATAACGGGAATACCTGTACCCTTGAAATCCTGCAATGCAGCGATTGCAGCATCGATGGCCTGCTTAGGCAGTGCGCAAGGGCCTGCGTTAAAATTGTAAACTTTTTTCATATTTTGGTTTTATTTTGTTTGTTATTAATCCTACAAAGATATAATTTTTTCGCAATAAATCACTTTTTGCTTACGATTTTTAAATTGCGGGTGTCGGTGGTCTTTTCACAATAATGGCAGAGAAGGAAAACTTCGTCCATTTCCCGTATGGTGGTGAATTTTGTTGGAATCTCCTGATGGTTGGTAACACACATCGGATTCATGCATTTGAAGATGCCTATAAAACTCTCGGGAATGGAGATTATTTTCTTTTCCACCACTTCGTAGTCGCGGATTATATTGATAGTAGCATTGGGTGCTATCAAAGCAATTTCACCTATCTCCTCATCTTCAAAAAAGTGTTCGGAGATCTTTATGATGCCCTTTTTGCCCATACTACGGCTATCCAGATTGCTGCCGATGGTGATCTGGTTGGATCGCTTGGAGAGGTTGAGGATGTCAATCACCTTGAATAGAGTTTCGGCAGGTAAGTGGTCAAGTACGGTGCCATTTTTAATGGCTGTGACTTTCAAATGTTTGTCTTTTTGTGTCATGATTCTCTGTTTATCTGTATCCCAATAAATATGCTATTATAGCCATCCTTATGTACATTCCGTTTTCGGCCTGTTTGAAATAGTATGCATATGGAGTGTCATCCACATTGGCGGCAATCTCGTTTACCCGGGGGAGCGGATGAAGGATTTTGAGATTGTCGCGCACGTTTGAGAGCATCTCGGCGTCGAGTCGATAGATATTTTTGACATTTTCATACTCTATGGGGTCGTTAAATCTTTCCTGCTGAACTCTGGTCATATAGAGTATGTCGGTACTGTCAAGGTACTCAGATAATTGTCGCGTTTCGATGTATGGTATTTTCTTTTTCTCAAGAAATCTTTTGTATTCGAGGGGCATTTTGAGTTCGTAGGGTGAGGTAAAGATGAACTTGGGAGAGAAATGCGACATAGCCTGGAGGAGCGAGTGCACTGTGCGTCCATATTTGAGATCACCCACCATATTTATGGTGAGGTCATCAAGGCGTCCTTGAGTCTTTTTGATGCTATAGATGTCGAGCAATGTCTGAGAGGGATGTTGGTTTGCACCATCTCCGGCATTGATCACAGGTACAGGAGTGACCTCGGCGGCATACCTGGCTGCTCCTTCGAGCGGATGTCTTATGATGACCATGTCCACATAGTTGGAAACCATCTTGATGGTGTCCTTTAGGGATTCTCCTTTGGCAATGCTGGTGTTGGCTGCGTCTGCAAATCCTATCACACGGGCACCGAGGCGATTGGCTGCAGTTTCGAAGCTAAGACGAGTCCTGGTGGAGGGTTCGAAAAAGATGCAGGCGATCACCTTGCCTTCAAGGATATTCTGCGATTTGTTTTTTTCAAAATTTGATGCGACTTCCACGATGTGGAGAATCTCTTCTTTTGAAAAATCGTGAATTGAAATTAAATTTTTCGGCATATTTGGATGTTCTTCAGTGATTCGTAAAACTGTTCAATCTGTGTAAGGCGCACTCTTACTTCCATGGTGCAGGTCAGATCGAAATCCTGTGAAATTGGAGTGATATTCATCTCTTTCAGCACTTTCATTACATCATTCATCTGCAAGTAGTCAAAAGTGATGGTGAAAAACTCTCCGGCAATTTTCTCCACAATTTCGGCATTTGCAATAGCATCAGCTGTTGCGCTTTTGTAAGCCCGTATAAGACCGGGAACGCCGAGTTTGATGCCACCAAAATACCTCACCACAACCACCAGGATGTCGCTCAGTTCATTGGAAAGCAGTTGTCCGAAGATAGGTCTGCCGGCAGTCGAAGAGGGCTCTCCATCATCATTCATACGCCACTGGTCCCCGGTATGCCCGATCCGGTAGGCATAACAATGATGTCTGGCATCGAAATATTCCTTCTTGAGATCGGCAATAATCTCTTTTGCCTGCTCCTCTTCTTCCACAGGGTATGCAAAAGCCATGAACTTGCTTCCTTTCTCCTTGTATAGGCCTTCTGAGGGTGCTGCGATGCTTAGGTAGCTGTCAGTATCTGATTTTGGCAATGAATTCATTCTGAATTGTAAAAATATAGCTTTTTTAGTAATTTTGCAATACTAAATTGATAGGCAATGGTTATTTACAGATACAGGGCTACCATCCCGCAGAGCAAAGTTTTCTACAGGATATATGAAGTAAAGTCCAATATGACGCTTTTTGCTTTTAACAGCTTTATGCTGGCAGACTTGGAATTTGCTCCGGATCAGATTGTAATGTTTGAGGGATGTGATGCAGAGGGTTATCTATGTAGCGAATATGGGATGTTCGATACGGGAGCCGGTACTATGGACCGTGTCACATTTGAGGACACCCTCAACAAAGGTGAGCCTGTCATCAACTATATATATGATATCGCTGAGGACAGATATATCCGTTTTGAGTTTATTGATGAGGTAAAGTTTGTTCCAATGCGTTCCTATCCCCACAATGCAGAGGGCAAAGGTCACAATCCCGAACAGTTTTCATCACATTATGAAGATATTGTCGAGTATCGGGAGGATCTTGGGGAAAAACCTGAAGAGGTGCTGGATACCGATGATCTTCCGGTATGCGACGAGTAGTCATATTGCTTGGGCCCACGGCAGTGGGAAAGACGGATTATAGTATCGAGCTGGCACTCCATTTCGGCTCTCCGGTAATCAGTTGTGATTCCCGCCAAATTTTTCGTCAAATGAGCATAGGTACAGCTGTTCCTACTCCGGAACAACTATCCCGGGTTAAGCACTATTTTATTCATTCACACTCAGTTGAACAATATTATGCCGCAGGCAAATATGAGGTAGAGGCTCTTTCATTGGTTGAGGAGCTCTTCCACAGTCACGAAACGCTTGTTATGACGGGTGGGTCAGGACTCTATATAGATGCTTTCTGCAAAGGTCTGGATGATTTTCCGAAGGTGGACCAGAAATTGCGCAAATCTTTGACTGAGCGCTTAAAAAAAGAGGGAATCGACTCTTTGCAGGCAGAATTGAAAAGGCTTGACCCCGAGTCCTACGACTCCATCGACCTAAATAACGGACAACGTCTGATAAGAGCACTTGAGGTGACTATGACCACCGGGCGCAAATTTTCCTCATTCAAGACAGGTCGTACAAGAAAGAGAGACTTTGAAATAGTCAAGATAGGTCTTACGCGTCCGCGTGAACTACTCTACGACCGTATAGATAAGCGGGTTGATATGATGATGGAGGCAGGTCTGGTGGAAGAGGCGCGCTCTTTAATTCAATATCGTGACATGCCCGCACTCAAGACGGTGGGATATAAAGAAATCTTCGATTGGATTGATGGAAATATCTCTCTCGAAGAGGCTGTAAGACTGATAAAACGCAATTCCCGCCGCTACGCTAAGCGCCAGCTTACATACTGGGGTCGGGATAATGAGATAAAATGGCTTGAAATAGGAAATCAATTGCCCAGCTCTGACATAAACTTAATCCTTACCAGTCTGACCTCCTCTTCCGTATAGTCATGGCCGAGCTCCTTGAGAGCATCGTTGACCGAGTCTGAGACTGCCTCCTCTCTGAAATAGGTGTAGATATCATAGATTTTGTCTTCGTCAATAGTCTGGCGAATATAATAATCAATGTTTAGCCTGGTGCCGGATCCTACGATTGATTCCACTTCCTCAATAAGTTCTTCCAGATCCATATCTCTGGCACGAGCGATATCTTCTAAAGGCAGGCGCCTGTCGATACACTTTATGATATATACCTTGTTTGCAGAACGATTGACTACCGTACGAATAACGAAGTCATCAGGACGATCAATTTCATTTTCCTCCACATATTTGGCGATGACCTTCAGGAAGGGTTCTCCATATTTGCGTGCCTTTCCTTCACCCACTCCCTGGCAATTCTTGAGTTCGTCAATTGTAATGGGATACTGAATGCAAATATCCTCAAGAGAGGGGTCGGAGAAGATAATCCAGGGGGGAAGATTGAGCCTCTTTGATTCACTTCTACGCAGATCCTTGAGGATTGCCAGAAGCTCGGGGTCGCCTCCACCGGAAGCGGTGGGCCTGGCTCCGGAGATGCCAAAGTCATCATCATCGTCATCATCATACTCCGAAAATGTTCTCTCTCCGGTGAGCATCAGAGTGTGGGGTGAGTCATAGAAGGCTTTTCCTTGCTCAGTAACGCTTATAAGGCCATAACGCTCAATATCCTTATCCAGCAGCCGCAGGACTACTCCCTGACGGATAATGGCTGCCCAGAATCGAACTCCTTGATCCTTGCCGATGCCAAATAGTTCGTGTTTGTTGTGTTTGTATGAATTGATTTTGGAGTTGGTTACTCCTGCAAGAATATTTGCCAAATGTTCTTCCACAAAATTCTCGGAGAGAGAGAGAATAAGCTCCATGACAGTGAGCATCTGCTCCTGACCGTCGAAATGTTTCTTGGGATGGAGGCAGTTGTCACAATTACCACAACTGTCCTGGAGATATTTTTCCCCAAAATAATTGAGCAGAATCTTGCGGCGGCACTGGTTCGACTCGGCATAAGCAACCGTCTCCATCAGCAGTTGGTTGCCAATCTCCTGTTCGGAAATGGGTTTGCCCTGCATGAATTTCTTGAGGCGAAGAATATCCTTATAACTGTAGAATGCAATACATTGTCCTTCCTGGTCATCTCTGCCCGCACGTCCGGTCTCCTGGTAGTAACCCTCAAGACTCTTTGGAATGTCGTAATGTATGACAAATCTTACATCAGGCTTATCTATTCCCATCCCAAAAGCTATGGTAGCAACTATTACGTCCACCTCTTCCATCAGGAACATATCCTGATTTTGGCTGCGGGTATTGGAGTCCATACCGGCGTGATAGGGAAGAGCCTTGATGCCATTTACATTGAGAAACTCCGCTATCTCTTCAACACGTTTGCGGCTGAGGCAGTAGATGATGCCGCTTTTGCCGGGATTCTCCTTGATAAACTTGACGATATCCCTTTTGGGATTTGCTTTGTCGCGTATTTCATAATAGAGATTGGGGCGGTTGAATGAAGACTTAAAGACCCGTGCCTCTGTCATGCAGAGGTTCTTCTGTATATCGGATTGAACTTTAGGTGTGGCAGTAGCGGTAAGTGCAATTAGTGGTGCTTCACCGATTTCCTGCACGATATTGTGAATTTTACGGTATTCAGGGCGGAAGTCATGTCCCCATTCGGAGATACAGTGGGCTTCGTCAACAGCATAAAATGAGATCTTAAGCTGTTTGAGGAATTGTATATTATCCTCTTTAGTAAGGGACTCAGGAGCTACATATAACAGTTTGGTAATGCCTTTGAGAAGATCATCCTTAACCTCGGCAACCTGTGTCTTATTGAGGGAAGAGTTGAGGAAATGAGCTACTCCCTCCTGATTGTGGATAAATCCGCGTATGGCATCAACTTGATTTTTCATGAGTGCAATAAGCGGAGAAATGACAATAGCAGTACCTTCCAGACATAAAGCCGGAAGCTGGTAGCAAAGAGATTTACCGCCACCCGTAGGCATCAGCACAAAAGCGTCATTGCCTGCTATCAGATGTTTTATTATCTCTTCCTGATCTCCCTTGAAGGAATTAAATCCGAAAAATTCCTTCAGCTTTTTATGTAGTTCTTCTGAGGTAATTTTCATATACAAAAGATTTGCCTTTGATTTTACTAAATTAAACAATATTTTCCTTATTGTAAAATATTTGTTCTCCCAGAAGCGGAATAAAAGCGACGAATTGTGATATTTTATAAAAATCAATATATTTGTAAATTATTTTTTTAAAGCAATCACAAATCAATAATATTAACTATAAAACAGTATGAGAATAATCAAATTTTGCGCTATTTGCGCTCTCGGAGCGATGATAATGTTTTCTTGCTCCGCCCAGACTTCCGATGAAGGCCAGCCTGAAGGCATCACAAAAGCTCAGGTTGATTCGGTGAGTTATGCTCTTGGTCAGAACTTCGGAATGGCCATTTCAATGAGCGATTTCGGCTCACTCAACTTTAATGAGATTGTAGCCGGCATGAAGGATGTTTTGTCTATGGGTAAGATAGATCCACAGGAGGTAAATCGTATCGGTAGCGAATCTTACGCTGCAATCAACAAATTTCTTGAGACTCGCACCAAGATCAAAGGTGAAGAGGCTATTACCAAAGGCCGGGAGTTTCTCGAGAATAATGCCAAAAATGAAGGTGTGGTAACAACAGAATCCGGTCTGCAATATAGGATCGAAAGAGCGGGTAATGGTGTATTTCCCACAGCTGAAAACACTGTTGAGTGTAACTATGAAGGCACCCTCCTAGATGGTACTGTGTTTGACTCTTCCTATCAAAGAGGAGAGTCTGCAACATTCTCTCTACAGTATGTTATCCAGGGTTGGACAGAAGGTCTTCAGCTTATTGATGAGGGTGGTGAGATCACTCTCTGGATCCCCGCCAATCTTGCTTATGGTGAGCGTGGCGCAGGTAGCAACATTGGTCCTAATGAGACTTTGAAGTTTAAAGTGGAACTTATTCGCATAGTTCCCGCAGAAGCAGAGGAAGAATAAGTCTGAAAGAATAGATTATATAAAAAGGCGGCCAGGTGGTCGCCTTTTTAGTTGCCAGTTACGGGTTGCGAATTGCGGGCCCATTTCTCCTAAGTCGAAACTATTTCAGTATTTGCCTTTCTGGCATAATTTTTTCGTAAATTTGTAAATTGTAACTATTTTGGCATCTATTATAAAAAATGGATACATTTAAGAGAATACTGGGATATGCGAAGCCGTGGGGGAGGTACTGGCCCGGATATCTGGTTTTGTCGATATTCTCCGTAATATTCGGTATTGCCAATTATGCTCTCCTTGGTCCCTTTTTGACCGTGCTTTTTGAGTCGGATACCATTCCTCAAACAGTAGCAAGGCCCGAATTTTCTCTCACTCTTCAGTATGTCAACGATCTCTTTTCATATTTTCTTTCCTCCATTGCTGCTTCCGGCGGGGTGATCAAGGCTCTGCTCTTCGTGTCGCTCTCGTTGATTGTGGCCTGTTTCTTTTCAGATGTCTGCAGATATCTTTCCCAGAGAATTTTGGTAAGCATGAAGACAAATCTGATGAAGAATATCCGGAAGGACCTTTATAGTAAGATAGCTTCTCTAGATATAGGATATTTCAACAACAGAAAGAAAGGGGATATCCTTTCAAGTATCTCCAATGATGTCAATGAGGTGCAAAATAGTGTTGCCAGCAGCTTCCATGTGATGTTTCGGGAGCCATTGCTTGCACTGGGATTTTTGGCAATGCTTTTCTACATGTCACCGCGACTGACTGCGGTTTCGCTAATTGCCCTGCCGATTTCTGCACTTATGGTTACCCGTCTCACCCGCAAACTTCGCAGAGGCTCTGTAGAGACGCAATCATTGATGGGCCATATTCTAAGCCAGTATGAAGAGGCTATTTCCGGATCGAGGATAATTAAGGCTTTCAATGCGCAGAAATATGTTGAAAAGCGCTTTGAACGTTATAATGAGCGCCATCGCAAGGTGAGCAGGCAGGTTTCCAACAGACAGGAGCTTGCATCGCCTACTTCGGAGTTTCTCGGGATTTCCATAGCTGCAATGGTGCTCTTTTATGGTGGGTGGCTCAATTTTCAGGGCAATCTTGGTATGACATGGCCCCAATTTATAGTCTATATCGGTTTTTACTGGAAGGTGCTGGAGCCGGCCAAAGCAATGGCCAACTCTTTTGCTGCCGTGCAAAAAGGACTTGTTTCAGGGCAAAGGATTTTTGATATACTGGATGCTCCTTCTATTATCAAAGAGGATCCCAACCCCATTCCGCTTACCTCATTTGAGCACTCCATCGAGTATAAAAATGTCTTTTTCAGTTATACTGATGAACCGGTACTAAAGAACATTTCTTTTACTATTCCCAAAGGGAAAATGGTGGCAGTCGTAGGTCCCTCAGGAGCCGGAAAATCCACAATGGCTGACCTCCTGCCCAGGTTTTGGGATGTTAACGGCGGTTCCATCGAGCTTGATGGGATTGATATCCGCAGGTACAAGATAGCTGATCTCATATCACAGATGGGGGTGGTTACTCAGGAGCCTATTCTTTTTAATGATTCCATTGCCAATAATATCTCCTTTGGTATGGAGAATGTCTTGCAGGAGCAGATAGAAGCTGCAGCGAGAATTGCAAATGCGCATGAATTTATAATGCAGACGGAAGAGGGTTACCAAACAAATATCGGAGATAGGGGAGCCAAACTATCAGGAGGTCAGAGACAGAGGTTGGCTATTGCACGTGCTGTGCTTAAAAACCCTCCGATCCTTATTCTCGATGAGGCTACCTCTGCACTTGATACAGAAAGCGAGCGACTTGTACAGGAGGCGCTTTCCAACCTTATGAGAAATCGCACCTCACTTGTAATTGCACACCGTCTCTCCACAATTCGCCATGCAGATGAGATAATAGTCCTGCGAAATGGCGTTATAGTTGAGCGTGGAGATCATGATACATTGATTAATAACCAAGGCCTTTATTCGCATCTTTGCGAACTCCAGGCCTTTGCATAATGATAACTGATGAAAAAATCTGTCAACAAATTATTCGAAGAGAGTTTTAAGAAGAACTGGGATTGCCCGGCACTCTCTGATTACAAAGGTCTCACTCTTAATTATCGCGATGTTGCAAGAAGAATCGCTAAATTGCATATTCTCTTTGAAAATTGCGATATAGCCAAAGGTGATAAAATCGCAATCTGTAGCCGCAACCAGTCCAACTGGGGAGTGGCTTTCCTTGCTGTACTAACCTATGGGGCCGTGCCCGTGCCCATTCTACATGAATTTAAACCGGCAAATATTCATCATCTGGTCAATCACTCCGACTCAAAGCTCCTCTTTGTCGGAAATTCGATCTGGGAGAATCTGAACATTGATGAAATGCCTGAAGTGGAGGCAGTCTTATTGATGAGAGATATGCAGGTCGCATATGCAAGAGATGAAAAATATATTCATACAAGGGAGCATTTGAATGAATTATTCGGAAAGAAATATCCAAATAACTTCACCCCCGCAGATCTCAAGTATTATGAGGACTCGCCCAATGAGCTTGCGATGATTAACTATACATCGGGAACTTCGGGGTTTTCAAAGGGAGTAATGCTTCCTTACAGGTCTCTCCACTCCAATATTCTTTTTGCGAGGGCCGTGCATCCGCAACTTAACAATACCTCCAATCTTGTCTCCATGCTTCCTACTGCACATATGTATGGGATGATGTTCGAGTTTTTGTTTATAATGTCGGTAGGAGGGCATACGCACTTCCTGACCAAACTACCCAGCCCCAATATTATCCTTGATGCTATGGGCACAATCAAACCGGACATCATTATAGCTGTTCCTCTGATTATTGAGAAAATTTATAAGAGGATGCTCGCTCCCATCATCAGCAAGAATAGGATTAAACTACTGCTTAATCTTCCCGTGATCGATCAGATGATTCAGAAAAAGATACTCAATAGCATAGTATCTGCCTTTGGAGGCAAATTTAAGGAGGTGATTATTGGTGGAGCCGCCCTTAACCGCGAAGCTGAAGCATTCTTCAAAAGAATCAACTTCCCCTTTACAGTAGGCTATGGTATGACTGAATGTGCTCCCATCATTGCATATGCGCCATGGGACAAGACCAAACTTTATTCCTGCGGAAAAGCTGCTCCCAGAATGGAAATCAAAATTGACTCTAAGGATCCTAAAAATATTCCCGGCGAGATATATGTAAAGGGTGACAATGTTTTTCTCGGATATTATAAGAATAAAGAGGCTACCGATGAGGTACTCTCCAACGGCTGGCTGAAAACCGGTGATATGGGTATTATAGACTCAGATGGCTATCTCTTCCTCAAGGGACGCAGTAAGAGTATGATCCTCGGGCCTTCCGGCCAAAATATCTATCCGGAGGAGGTGGAGAGTATTCTCAATAATATGCCCTATGTGGTAGAATCGCTTGTGGTTGAGGATAAAGGTTTATTGATTGCACTTATCTATCCCGACTTTGACCAGGCAAGTGAAGAGGGACTCTCACACGAGCAACTTCTCGAAAAACTTCAAGAGGGCATTCAGCTTGCCAACATCGAGCTTCCAAACTATTGCAAACTGGCCGGCGTAGAGATTGTTCCCGAAGAATTTGAGAAAACTCCCAAACGCAGTATCAAGCGCTACATTTACCAGAGAAATAGCGCGCCTGCCGAAAGCAACTGATAGAGAACAAAATGGATAATAAAAAACGCAATAAATTTGACCTGAGTTATCTTGAAATGGCGCAGGTTTGGGCAAAAAATTCCTACTGCAAACGCAAACAGGTGGGGGCCCTCATCGTCAAGGACAGAATGATAATATCAGATGGATATAATGGCACACCTTCAGGTTTTGAAAATGTATGTGAAGATGAAACAGGTGCTACGAAACCATATGTCCTTCATGCTGAGGCAAATGCAATAACCAAAGTGGCAAAGAGCGGCAATAGCAGTGAGGGTTCTACTCTCTATGTGACTGCCGCCCCCTGTCTGGAGTGCTCGAAACTCATAATCCAGGCGGGTATAAAGAGGGTGGTTTATCATGAAGAGTATCGCATTACTGACGGTATTGAATTGCTTCGCAGAGCCGGTATCGAGGTTGAACAGTTGTAATTTCCCAATATTATGAACAGTGACAGAGCAATGCGAATATTGAGAGTGTCGGTATGGATTATAATCATTGTGATGCTGGTCATACTGATTCAGAGATTCCCCAAAAAGAATGTGATCAATATCGATTCCACAAAGGATGATTGGGCCAAACTGGTGCTTGTGCTAAATAGTGTGGATAGGGACTATGTTGACAATATCGATCATCAGGCCGTTACGGAAAAAATCCTTCCATCTGTTTTGGCAGCACTCGATCCCCATTCGGTCTATCTGCCTCCCGTGGATCTGGAAAAAGCTGACGAAGTACTCCAAGGAGGTTTTGACGGTATAGGTATCCAGTTCAATGTTCCCAATGACACGGCTATAGTTACCAATGTCATTGCCGGCGGCCCTTCAGAAAAAGCAGGTTTGCTCAGTGGAGACCGTATAATCAAGATTGATGACAGAAATGTTGCCGGAGTCAGTATGCAGCAGGATTCCATGGTCTCGATGATGAGAGGCCCTAGGGGTACAAAGGTAAAACTGGAACTAAAGAGGGAGGGCGAAGATAAATTGATACCTTTCACTATTGTAAGGGATATGATCCCGATTCATAGTGTGGATGTGGCATTTATGATAAATGATACCACGGGATTCATCAAGCTTTCCAAATTTTCCAAGACCAGTTATTTCGAGTTTCTTCAGGCGACGCTTGTCCTTCGTGAAAAGGGCATGAAACGGCTAATATTCGATTTGAGGGATAACACGGGTGGCTATCTCGACCAGGCAATGATGCTCTCGAATGAATTTCTCGAAAAGGGCGATTTGGTAGTCTATATGGAGGGTAAAAATCGTCCACGTCAGGATCTTGTAGCGGATGGAAAAGGCAGTTGCAAGGATATTGAATTGGCCGTTCTCATTAATGAAGCCTCAGCTTCTTCCAGTGAAATTTTCGCAGGAGCCATGCAGGACAATGACCGGGCTTTGATTTATGGCTTACGCTCATTCGGAAAGGGTCTCGTGCAGGAGCCGGTCTATTTTTCAGATGGATCGGGCATACGCCTGACAGTTGCCCGTTTCTATACTCCGACGGGTAGGTGTATTCAAAAGCCCTATTCAGATAAATATGAGATGGATATCCTCGAGCGATATGAGCATGGAGAAATGTTGAGTGCGGATAGTATTAAAGTTAATGATTCGTTAAAATATGTCACTCCGGGGGGTAAGATCGTTTATGGTGGTGGCGGCATAATTCCCGACGTTTTTGTACCTCTCGATACGGTAGGAGTTACCGATTATCTTATTAAGTGCAACCGTCAAAGCATGGTCGTCAAGTTTGCCAACAAATTTAGTGACAGACATCGCACGCGAATGAGGACCATCAAGGATATGGATGCACTTTATGCCTTTTTTGCAGAGCATAATCTCAAGAGAGAATTCATCGATTATACAACGGTAAATGGGATAATCCCCTCAGAATCGGATTGGAAGATTTCAGGTGATATATTAATGACTCAGGTAAAAGCGGTTATCGGCAGATATACACCGATGGGTGATGATGCTTTTTATCCGATCTATCTGGAGAATGATAATGTCGTCCAAAGAGCACTGGGAGAGTAGTGTGTAGTGTGTAGTATGTAGTTTGTAGTGGTGCGGTTTATTGTGCAATAAACCGATAAACTATTTCGCCGATGTGGCGGGATCCGGAAGTTTCCGAGGCTGTGAAACGTGAACGCTTTGCTGCCTCTATTGCAAAATCGTGAAGTGATTTGTCCGGACTGGAAATACTCTCCATCACACGTGCATCTATCACCCTTCCTCTTGGATTGACAACTATTTCGACAAAAACATCCCCTGATCCGTAGCCCTTATAGGCAGGTACCGGCAGGTGTTGTGCCTTGCGTCCCTCAAGCCGGTAGGAGATGACTGAAGGCCCTTTATAAGCGGGAGCATCCTCCTTCTTTTGCTTTTTTTCGACCTCCGGATTGAGATCCACTGTCTCAGATGATTCCTCCTTCATAGCATCTTCTTTGGATGCATCCAATTTTTCTTGGAGTTTGCGTGCTTCTTCATAGACCCTGTCGGGGTTTGAATGACGGTCATCCCTAAGTGGGGATCCGGCATCCACTACCACATTGCGAATCTGTCCTCTTGGAGCAGCAATTAGATTGTCAAGTTCGCGACTGATCTCCTCTTTCAACTCTATTATTCTCTGTTGCTCTTCCATCTCCTCCTGTTTGGTAAAATCAAGCACAAATGAGGCTTCAGGAGCAACTACCGACTGAATGGATACAAGCAATAGGATAATAAGTACGGCAAGATGGAAAATGAGGGTCAGATACAACCCGACCCTCTGTTCAGTCTTGATCTTCTTTGGTTTATCGCTCATTACTCTTTATTGTCCAGTGCTTGCTCAATTGTGGCTATGAGCATATTAATAGCTACCTTGTTGTGACCGCCCTGAGGTATTATGATATCGGCGTAGCGCTTGCTTGGTGCAATAAATTGCAGGTGCATTGGTTTAACTGTTTTCTGATAGCGCTCCATTACCTTTTCTACACTTTTACCCCTCTCGATAATATCTCTTGAAATGACACGCATCAGACGGTCGTCATCGTCTGCGTCAACATAGACCATTATGTCCATTAGCTCACGGAGTTCCTTACAGGTAAATATGAGGATACCTTCAACAATGATAACAGGTGCGGAGCTTACCTTTACAGTCTCGGTGGTTGATCTGGAGCAAGTGATGTAAGAATAGACCGGCTGATAGATGATCTTTCCCTCTTTGAGCTCCTTGAGCTGCTGAACGAGCAGTTCAAAATCAATGGCATCAGGATGATCAAAGTTGAGCTCCTGGCGTACCTCCATCGGGAGGTGGCTCTGGTCTTTGTAATAGGAATCCTGAGGTATTACAACTACCTTGTTTTTAAGCTTCTCTGAGATCTTATTGACCACTGTGGTCTTGCCTGAGCCGGTGCCACCGGCGATACCGATGATAAGCATATTGGTCTAATGTTTTGTTAAAATTCAGCGTTCTTTGGTGTCCTTGGGAAGGGAATGACATCCCTTATGTTGGCCATTCCGGTAACAAAGAGCAGAAGCCTCTCAAATCCAAGTCCGAATCCGCTGTGTGGTGCAGTACCAAAACGACGGGTATCAATATACCACCAGAGGTTGCTTTTGTCCATATCGAGTTCTTCTATTCTGCGCTCCAGTTTTTCCAGAGACTCCTCTCTTTGTGAACCGCCTATGATTTCGCCAATTTTAGGGAAGAGAACATCCATTGCTCTAACTGTCTTTCCGTCCTCGTTCAACTTCATATAAAAAGCTTTAATTTCCTTGGGATAGTCAGTAAGGATAACGGGTTTCTTGAAGTGCTTCTCGACGAGATACCTTTCATGTTCACTCTGAAGGTCAATGCCCCAGGAAACCGGGAATTCAAATTTGGCTCCCGATTTTTTCAGGATTTCTATACCTTCGGTGTAGGAGAGCCGTACGAACTTAGTATTTACAACACTTTCGAGACGGGATATAAGCTCCTTGTCAATCATCTTGTTGAGGAAGTTGAGGTCATCTTTACAATGGTCCAGCGCATATTGTACCAAATATTTGATAAACTCCTCAGCCAGGTCCATGTTATCCTCTATCTCATAAAATGCCATTTCCGGTTCAATCATCCAGAACTCTGCGAGGTGGCGGGGAGTATTGGAGTTTTCGGCACGGAAAGTGGGTCCGAAAGTATAAATATCTCCCAGAGCCATAGCCCCGAGTTCGCCTTCCAGCTGTCCGCTTACAGTAAGGGCTGTCTCACGACCAAAAAAGTCCTCTTCAAAGTTTACGCTACCATCTTTGTTTTTGGGGACGTTCTTCAGATTGAGTGTTGTGACATGGAACATTTCACCCGCGCCTTCACAGTCCGAGCTTGTTATAATAGGAGTGTGAAGGTAGAAAAACCCTTTGTCATTGAAAAATTTGTGGATGGCAAATGCCATAGCGTGGCGGATTCTAAATACGGCACCGAAAGTATTGGTGCGGGGACGCAGGTGAGCTATCTCACGAAGGAATTCCATGCTGTGTCCCTTCTTTTGAAGAGGATAGCTATCAGGATCGGCAGGTCCCAATACTTCAATCTCTCTTGCCTGGATTTCAACTGCTTGTCCGCTTCCTGGTGATGCTGTCAGTTCGCCTTTTACCGCGATACATGCGCCTGTTGTGATCTGCTTGAGCAGTGCTTCGTCAAAAGAAGTAGTGTCGCAGACGATCTGAATATTATTTATTGTGGATCCGTCATTAAGAGCTATGAATGCCACATTTTTGATGCCTCGTTTTGTTCTAACCCAGCCCTTTACAAGTACTTTGCTGCCGGGTGATTGTTGAAGCAACTTGATAACTTTAGTTCTTTTCATTGCTTTTGATAATCAAAATGACAAAGTTAGACAATCAATGACAAACTACCAAAAGTATGGACTAGAAGGCAATGCCCGCCGCTTTACATATTTTCTTAGGTATGTCTGTATTATCCATCCTGCCACTGAAAAGTGAGCTGCCGGCTCCGATGGCAAATACAGGAACAGCACCTCCGGTATGTCCTGTGGTAGTCCAGCCTACACTAGCTTTATCGGAGACATAGGAGTTAATCTCTTTTGCAGACATATAAGTGAAGACGTCGGGAGTTTCTTCGCTCTCCATTTCAGTTTTACCATCCCGATCTTCTATATCATCCAAAATTTCCTTCACTATTGTAAGGTCAACTTTATAGCCTTTTGAGCTGCCAAGTGAGATTCCGCCGGTCTCGTGGTCTGCCGTCACAACGATAAGCGTCTCATCGGGATGCTGCTGGTAAAACTTATATGCAACCTCGATTGCTGCATCGAAATCGAGTGTCTCAAAAATAGTATTGGCAACGTCGTTGGAGTGGGCTGCCCAATCTATTTTGCCCCCTTCGGCCATAATGAAAAATCCCTTTTCATTTTCAAGGAACTTTACAGCTGCATCGACTACCTGAGCTAATGTGAGATCAGACTCTTCAAGTTCGTTTTTGTAGGGAAGGACATTTTCCTCTTTGCCTTTTTCCTGAAGCATTATTATTTTTTCTGCCTTATCTTTAAGTGCCATATAGTCCTCCATGCCGTAAGAGATTGTATAGCCTTTTTCAGCTACTATCTCATAAATGGGACGCTCGGAATCCTCTTTACCGAATGGCTTGGCAAAACCGCCTCCGCCAAAGAATTCGAATCCTGTCTCAGGCAGCTCCTTTGCAATGGCATAGTAGTCACTTCTGGAGGGATTGTGTGCGTAGAAAGCTCCCGGAGTAGCGTGGTTTATGGTTACGGAGCTGATAATCCCCACCTTGCGTCCTGCATCATGAAATTTATATGAGATTGCCGTAACATTTGTGGTGTCCGGTGTTACTCCCAACATACCATTACGTGTCTTGATACCGGCGGCAAGAGCAGTGCCGGCAGCTGAAGAGCAGGTGATGAACTCGTTAGCTGAGTGAGTGGTAGCCATTCCCAGTATGGGGAATTGTGTGAAAGTAAGAGGTTCACTCCCGATTACGCCTTTTTCAGTAGCCTTGAATGCCTCAGTAACGGCTACGTGGGAAAATCCCATACCATCTCCTATAAAAAGGAATACATATTTAGCCTTTTTCTCACTACAGGATGTAACGACGAGCAGAGTGAGGATAAAAACCAAAAATTTTCTCATTTTCTTTTGCAATAATTTTTGTGTCATACAAGAAAGGGTGACACTTGGCCACCCTTTCTTGTAAAATAAATAATAATTAGATAGCACTGACTTTACGTGCACTATACATTATTCTTAGAGCCGAACAGCGACGAAGCTCTTGCTTAACGTCTGTAATAATACCCATTCGGGTATTCTGGTCGGCTTTGATAGATACTGTCATGAACGGACGTTCTGCCTCGCTTATAGATTCACGCTCTGCTGCTATGAAGTCACGAATATCTTCTATGCTGCGGAAAGCATCATTGAGCTGGATCTGTGAATCCGTACCATATAGACTCTGATATTGGAGAGTAGGGGTACCGATGTAGATGTAAGATGCAAGGTCTTTTCTTTCCAGTTTTGCAACTTCCGAAGCACCTGGAAGGGATACGATTACCTTGCGGTCTGTCTGACGCATACTAACGGATACCATGAAGAACATCAAGATCATGAAAACTATATCAGGCAGAGATGCGGTACTGATACCCGGGGTTTCTTTTTTACCTTTATCTACAAATTTTGACATAATAAATCCTCCTTAACGTCTTCTCTTGGTTACATCCTTCGGTTCTGCCTCTGAAATATTCTGCGGAACCGCTTTACGTACAATAGTCTGTTGATCTTCGGTGAGTCTGGAATATCTCTTGCCATAATTAGCCATAGACCATTCATCACGAAGTTCGTTGACGGCACGAATAAGTTCATTCTGTACCTCAATGTACTTTGAGTAGCTGGTACCACGGTCATTCTGCAGAGAAATCACACCTTTGGATACGGGGCAATCACCATAGCCCTCAATGAACGTCACCTCCTTATCGGGAAGATTGGGGTCATTTTGGGGATTGGTCATAAACTCCTTGATCTTGTCCTTGAGCTGAGTGATATCAATAATCTCGTTTCCTGCGAAAAGTCTATCCTGAGCGTTGACTTTTACCTGGATGATATTACGACGATTGACCTTCTGGTCCTCCACTTTCATATCTTCGGGAGGCATAACGGGAAGACGTCTTGAGATACCTTCCTCTTTATCCATAGTACTCACCATCAAGAAGAATATCAACATCAAGAAGGAGATGTCCGCCATAGAACCGCCATTAATTTCTGGTGTCTTTCTGGGTGCTGCCATCTCAATTACTTTTTAAATGTTGCATTACGGATAGCACTCCAGAGAAGTGCAATAATAGAAGCCCCAACAAGGGCATATGTAACGTACAATGCTGTGTCTGTGAATTTGAAGGTAGCTGCTGAAACCTCTATGTTCATATCAATAGGAGTGCCGGGGGCAAGCAGGTAGCAAACTCCGATCAACACTACTGTACCTACTACCACAAGCAGAAGCCTGAGAAATCCTTTTTTGGTTTTAAAAGCCTTAATAAGGGGAAAAATCACTGCAAGTAGCGCTGCTATACCTACAAGTATGTATGCCCAAATCAAGTTTGCATCAAGGATTTTGTCATCCATAGACCCGGTTTGAGTCGCATAGAAAACAGCAATCAACACTATTGATATGGCAAACAGCAAGTATTGGATATACTTTATATATTTCATAATAGGATGATTAATTCGTTGTTAAAATTGTTTACACTATTGATTGGTCCGGGTAGGGACTATTTCTGATGTTTAACCAGAAGGTCAACCAGAGTAATGGAGGCATCTTCCATCTGAACTACGATGGACTCAACCTTTGCAATCAAATAGTTGTAGAACAATTGGAGTATAATGGCAACGATCAGACCACCGATAGTTGTAATCAACGCAACCTTCATACCGTGTGCTACGAGTGCCGGAGAGATATCACCTGCAACCTCAATTGCGTCAAATGCCAAAACAAGGCCGACAACTGTACCGAGGAAACCCAACATCGGAGCAATAGCGATAAAGAGTGTAATCCATGAAAGACCGCTCTCGAGCTGGCCCATCTGTACGGAGCCGTATGAAGTAACTGATTTTTCAACTGCCTCAAGACCCTGATCGGCGCGGAGAAGACCTTGATAGAAAATGCTGGCAACCGGACCGCGGGTATCGCGACAAACGTCTTTGGCTTTTTCAATGCCACCCTCTTTGAGTGCCTGGTCCACTTTTGTAACAAGCTTTTTTGTATCAGTCTGTGCAAGGCTCAATGTGATAATCCTTTCAATAGCAATAGCGAGACCAAAGATGAGACACAATAAAATTGTTGCCATAAAACCTGCACCACCTTCAATGAATTTCTGTTTGAGGGCCTGGTGCATGGGCTGGTCAGATTTTCCTGCAGCGAATGGGTCAACGATTTCCTCTTCTTCAACTGCGGGAGCTTCTTGAACATCTTCTGTAGTAGCTTCAGGAGTCTCTTCCTGTGCATAAGCTACCTGGAATTGTGCAGATACGGTCATTAGGCCGAGAACTGCCAAAAACATGAAAAATTTTTTCATAAGTTTTGTTTTAAATAATTAAACGATGTATTAAATAGTTATAGTTTTCGTGTTATGTAGTAAAATATCGCGCAATTTAGTTATTTTTTTTAAATAACGATTCATTTATTTGAAAATTCTCCCTTTAATGATCGCTTCATATGAGATTTTACCTCTTCATTATCAGAAAATCTACCCAGTAGATGGAATAATTTGGTGACCGCTGCCTCCGTGGTCATATCATATCCGCTGATAAGTCCGCACTCCATAAGGAAAGCTCCGTTGGCATAGGCTGTCATATCCACACTTCCTGCATGGCACTGAGTGATATTGACGATTATAACTCCCTTCGCTACACTTTCGGACAACATTTTTCCAAACCACTCCATGGAGGGTGCATTTCCGCTACCGAAACTCTCCAGAACTACTGCCCTGAGACCCTTTGTGCCAAGAACTGCCTCCACATAAGCGGGCGTGATACCGGGAAAAATCTTTAGAATAGCGACATTGGTGTCCATTTTGAGGTAGAGACGTAAACCTTCACCCCATTTTTCCGGATAGTGGACATATTCGCGGTAGTATCTGATATGGATGCCGGCCTGGGCGAGTACCGGATAATTAGCTGAGTGGAAGGCCTCAAAGTACTCTGCATTATATTTTGTAGTGCGGTTGCCGCGGTAAAGATAGCTATCAAAATAGATGCATACCTCCGGCACCAATGCATGGCCGTTTTCATCCTGTGCAGCGGCAAGCTCAATTGATGAGATAAGATTTTCCTTGCCGTCAGTTCGCAGCATACCGATAGGCAGTTGACTTCCGGTAAATACAACGGGCTTGTCAAGCCGGTCAAGCATAAAGCTCAGCGCCGATGCGGAGTATGCCATGGTATCTGTACCATGTAGTACCACAAAGCCGTCATATTTATCGTAGTTGTCATAAATGAGGGTTGCCAGCTCCTGCCAGAAAGTTACGGTTACGTCCGAAGAGTCAATTACCGGATCGAAAGAGTGTGAATCAATCCGGTAACCGAATTTTTTAAGTTCGGGTACCTCCTCGGTAATGAGTCCGAAGTTGAAGGGCTTTAAAACCAGGGTTTCGGGATCTTGTTTCATTCCGATGGTGCCTCCGGTGTAGATCAGAAGTATTTTTTGGCTCATAGTGAAAAAAGTTTTCTTGCGTTGTTGGTTGTGGCTGTTGCGACAGTTTCAATAGGAACACCCTTTATACTCGCGATATTGGCAGCAATATGGACCAGATAGGAACTCTCGTTGCGTTTGCCGCGGAAAGGGACCGGAGTGAGCCAGGGGGCATCTGTTTCCAGTACTATATCATCGAGTGAAATCTTTTCCAGTGTAGCAGCGACTCCTGCGTTTTTGTAGGTTGAAACGCCTCCTATGCCTACTTTGAAATCGCCGTGTTTAAGAATACGTTTATAGGTTTCGTAACTTCCCGAAAAGGCATGGAATACACCTCTGAGAGGGATGCCCCGAAGATCGGAGAGCACTTGGAATATCTCTTCAGTGGAATTTCTCAAGTGGATAATTACAGGCAGGTTAAGCTCTGCGGCAAGTGTCAGCTGCTCGGCAAAAACCCTCGTCTGTTGGGTAAGGTACTCTGTGGACCAATATTTGTCAATACCTATCTCACCAATGGCAACGAAACGGTGGTCGCGAGCATGTTTTTTTACGAAATTGAGCTCTTTCTCCCAATCCTCACCCACAGATGTAGGATGTAGTCCGATACAGGGGGAAAAAAGGTCAGGACGGCTTTTTGCAAGTGCAATCATCGGTTCGTATGCGGATATGTCGATCCCCGGGAGTACGCAATGGCTCACGCCTGCCTCTTCCAGTCGTTGGATCACCTCTGTAATATCTTTGCTGAAGGCCTGATCGTACAAATGTGCATGGGTGTCTATGAATTCCGCCATATTCAGCAAAGTTATGGAAAAATATCAAGCAATTGAATACTTGTCTCCCATAATTTGCACTATTTTACCGGAAATCTCGAGTTGAAGGAGTTCGGTGGAGAGGTTCCGCAGGGGAATACTGGTGCGTTCTTCAATTTGTTCCGCTGTCAGAGAGTCTCTATCTTTGAGGGTATTGAGTATTGCACGTGCATTATCGCCGGTGACACCGTCGAAAAGATCGGGTGTAGAGTTCTTCCTGCGATTTGTTTTCTCCCTCCACCCCATAGCTGCACTGATGGTGCCGGGATTTGTGACTATTCTGGCAGCTTCCCGCTCTATTAGCCTGTTGCAACCCTCGAAAGAGTCATCCCCGATTCGTCCCGGGATAGCAAAGACTTCACGCGAGTAAGATAAGGCAAGAGAGGTGGTAATAAGTCCGCCCCCTTTTGAGTGTGATTCTCCAAGGAGTACGGCATCCGCCATTCCTGCTATGATACGGTTTCTCTTGATGAAATTGATCTTAATGCCCTCACAGCCACGATAAAAGTCAGTGATGATGCCACCATTTTCCAACATTTCCTCCGCAAGACTCCGGTGTTGAGGGGGATAGATGGTGTCGATGCCGGTAGCCATTACTCCCACGGTAGGAAGTCCGTACTCCATTGCGGCCCGGTGTGCAGACGCATCGATGCCGTATGCCAGTCCGCTTATTACCAGTGGTTTGCTGGATGAGGCGAGCTCCTCTATGATCTTGCGGCAGCTATTTCTGCCGTAATAAGAGGATTTGCGGGTGCCAACTACTGAAAGCACCCTTCGTGCATTTAGATCTGCTTTTCCTTTGTAATAGAGTAGGATAGGGGCATCGTAGCACTCTCTGAGCCGGTAAGGATAGTTCTGATCGGTAATGTAAAGTGTCTGAACTCCGTGAGTGTGCGCCCAATCTATCTCTTTCTGTGCCCATTCGAGTAGCCTGGGGTCAGTGAGAGCCTCAAGAATCTCTTTGTCGAATGGGAGCATTTCTCCGAGTTCCCTTTTATTCAATTTGAAAATTTCGGTTATCTCTCCGACCCTTTCGATGAGTTGGAGCGCAACTGCCGGTTTATAGGCAAATATTTTACTTAAAGCAGCTGCGCAAATGTAAAAATCATACTCCATATCAGCTTTTTTGTCGCTAAATTATGGAGTATGATTCTATTTGGGGTGCTTAAAAGACAATTTTAAATAATCAACATCGCATCTCCGTATGTACCAAAGCGATACTCCTGGTCAATGGCAACCTTGTAGGCATTCATTACATTGTAATAACCTCCGAATGCGGCGGCACTCATCAACATTGTGGAGGAAGGAAGATGGAAATTTGTAACCATTGCGTCAGGAATCGAGAATTTGTATGGCGGAAATATAAACCTGTTGGTCCAGGTGTCCAGCTCTTTGATCTCATTGCGTGTGGTGACATAAGTCTCCAGTGCGCGTACGGTGGTAACGCCTACAGCAAATACTTTGTTGCCATTAGCCTTGGCCTGATTGACTTTGGATGCGGTTTCTTCTGAAATTACAACCTTTTCGGAATCCATTTTGTGTTTGGATAGATCCTCTACGTCAACATTGTGGAAATGGGCGTTGCTCATATAGAGTGTGAGGAAGGTGGTGTCAATATCCTCGAGTTCCATTCTTTTGAAGAGAATTTTACTAAAATGGAGGCCCGCTGCAGGGCAGGCGACAGCCCCTTCAGTTTGAGCGTAGATGGTCTGGAAACGTTCAGTATCACACTCTTCGGCTCTTGAGCGTATCCATTTTGGAATAGGCAACTCTCCTAGCCTCAGAAGTGTCTGTTTAAACTCTTCGTAAGTACCGTCAAAAAGGAATCTCAAAGTACGGCCTCTGGATGTGGTATTGTCGATGACTTCAGCAACAAGAGCATCATTTTCACCGAAATACAATTTGTTGCCGATGCGGATTTTTCTGGCAGGATCCACCAGTACATCCCACAAACGCTGATCTTTATTGAGCTCTCTGAGAAGGAAAACCTCTATTTCAGCTCCGGTTTTCTCCTTGTTTCCGAAGAGACGTGCAGGAAATACCCTCGCATCGTTGAACACGAAGAGGTCATGAGGTTTACAATAATCAAGTATATCCTTGAAGATTTTGTGCTCAATCTCTCCGGTTTCCTTGTTAAGCACCATAAGGCGCGATTCGTCTCTGAAAGTTGCCGGATATTTGGCGATTCTCTCTTCAGGTAGTTCAAAGTAAAATTGGGATAATTTCATTGCTGGAAAAAAATGTACAAAACACTCTCTTATACGAAAAATATTTCAAAAAGTTTCAAAAAATCAATTATTTAGCACAAAATCACCCGATGCGGTCCGGCGAAGAGCCGTCAAATAACCGCCGCTGCCGAGAGTACAACCGAGGTCGCGGGCCAGGGAACGAATATATGTTCCCTTGCTGCAGCGCACCCTGATCGTAGCGTAGGGACGTGTGCCATCGCTCTTGCTGCTCGAGTGGTGATAGTAGTATTTTCCACCCGGGGATGCCTCTTGTATGCTCTCCTCTTCATTCTTTTCTTCGGATTCCTGATTTTCTGCAGAGGCTTCGGTAAATGAGAGCAGTTCGATCCCGGTAATGTTGATCAGGGACTTGCGTAGCTTAACCTCCTCACCGGCACGTGCATATTCATAGGCGCGCAATCCATCAACCACCTTTGCGGAAAATAGAGGCGGTACCTGTAATTGCTCACCCTCAAACTCTTTCAGAGCGTTGCGCACCATCTCTTCAGTAATATGCTTAAAAGGATAATAGGCGTCAATCTCCTGTTCAAGGTCAAAAGAGGGGGTGGTCGCACCAAATTCTATTGTGGCAATATATTCCTTTTCCTGAGATTGCAGCTCTTCTGCTATTTTGGTAGCCTTGCCTACGCAGACAATCAGCAGGCCGGTTGCCAGAGGATCCAGAGTGCCGGCATGGCCTACTTTGATTTTTTTCTGCTTGAAATGTTTCTGGATTTGGAATTTGATTTTTCTTACCACATCGGCCGAAGTCCACCTGTAGGGTTTGTCAACAGGAAGTACGATCCCTTTCCGGTATTCATCGATTGAGGCAGCCAGATGTTCTCCGAAAAATTCGGATAACGATTCCTTCTCTACATCACATCCTTCCAGTATAAAATACCCCATATCTAGCTGCTCACTGCAATTTTATCTACCCTGCGCCGGTGTCTTCCACCTTCGAACTCTGAGGATAAAAAGCTCTTTACAATCTCCAGGGCAAGCTCCTGCGAGATAAATCTTGCCGGAAGCGAGAGAACATTTGCATCATTGTGCTGACGCGCCAGGGCACCGAGCTCAGGAGTCCAGCAAAGAGCCGCCCGCACACCCTGGTGCTTATTCAGCGTCATCGCAATGCCGTTGCCGGATCCGCATATTGCTATACCGCACTCTACTTTTCCACTTTCTATAGCTTCTGCAAGAGGGTGCGCGGTGTCGGGATAGTCCATGCTCCCGGTAGAATGGGTACCGAAATCCAAGATCTCGTACCTCATTGATTTAAGATAAGGTTTCAGAAACTCCTTAAGTTCAAATCCGGCGTGGTCGGACGCCATTCCAATAGTTCTCATAATCATATAATATTGTCAACCCAAATGGGTGATTGCGTTGTTGATCCGTTGTAATACCTCCTTCTTGCCAAGAATAGCCATAATGTCTGCTACTCCGGGACCGGAATTACGACCCATCAGGAAGAGGCGAAGGGTATTCATGACTTTGCCCATACCCCAGTCATTGGAGCGAATCTGATTTTCTAGTCTTTCTTCGATTACACTTTTGCTGAAGGGTTCCAGATCCTCTAACAAGTGTGCAACTTGCGGAATAATCTCCTTAACATCATCTTTCCAGAATTTTTTTACTCCTGCAGGATCATACTCCCCGGGGGCTTCGAAAAGGAAACTGCAGAGCTCCCAGAACTCATATACAAAATAGGCTCTCTCCCTGATCAGTTCCACTGCTGCACCTACATATTGGTCGTCAAATGGGGCCAGACGCTCTCCCTCAAGTGCTCTAAAAGCCTCCACAAGTTCTTGAGTGCTTTTGCGGCGAAGATATTCCTGATTGTACCATTTTGCTTTGTCGTGATTAAATCTTGCGCCCGATTTGACCACTCTTTCAAGAGAAAAGACCTCTACCAGTTCTTCCAGGGTAAAAATCTCCTGTTCCGTTCCCGGATTCCATCCCAGAAAAGCCAGCATATTGACAAATGCCTCCGGGAAATAGCCATCTTCGCGATAGCCATGCGAGATTTCTCCATCTTCATTGATCCATTGGAGAGGAAATACCGGAAACCCCAATCTGTCTCCATCTCTTTTGCTGAGTTTGCCTTTGCCGTCAGGCTTAAGCAGTAGCGAAAGGTGTGCAAATTGCGGTCGGTTCTCTTCCCAACCAAAGGCTTCGTAGAGTAGATAATGAAGTGGGAGGGAAGGAAGCCATTCTTCTCCCCTTATAACCTCTGTTATCTCCATAAGATGATCGTCAACAATGTTGGCAAGGTGATAGGTGGGGAGTTCATCGGCTCTCTTCCAGAGCACCTTGTCATCCAGAGTGGAGGTGTTGACTTCGATGTCGCCTCTGATAAGATCGTACATCTTCACAACTCTATTTTCAGGAATCTTGAATCTGATTGTCCACCCATCTTCTTCAGCAAGACGACGCTCTACCTCATCAGCCGGAATCGTGAGTGAATTTTTGAGTGAGTTGCGTGATTCGTGATTGTATATGAAACTGCTTTTTTGGGCCTCTGCCTCTTTTCTGAGCGCATTTAGTTCCTCCGGAGTGTCAAATGCATAGTAGGCGTTTCCGCTTGCTACAAGCTGCTCAGCATATTTTCGATAAATGTGCTTGCGTTGGGATTGTCTGTAGGGTGCGTGTGGATGCTCCTCACAGGGTATTTCTACTACCTTGCCCTCTTTGTCGACACCTTCGTCAGGGACAATGCCGCACCATTTGAGAGATTCAATTACATACTCTTCGGAGCCCGGAACGAACCTCTGAGAGTCGGTATCTTCTATTCTCAGTATGAATTTCCCTCCTGCTTGTTTAGCATAAAGATAGTTATATAGTGCAGTTCTTACACCGCCTATATGTAGAGGCCCCGTGGGACTTGGTGCAAAGCGTACTCTTCTCTGTTTCATCATTCACTCTGTGTTAGTTTCTGTTGCTGCAACATCCTTTCCCTTCTGATTACTGCGGGCTCAGACTCAAGTTCGCTGATAGTCTGCGGATTATCGGTAATTAGGGCAGGTATGCCGATTACCATTTCCTTTTTGGTAACGGGAGATTCGATGTCGGGGCACAAAGGTACACCCCTTTTATTATTTGTCAAATCGTACTTAACCTCGATCCTGTTGTTTTTTAACGTGTCTTCGCTGATGATGGGCAGCTGTGTCATCTCAAATCCGGTAGCGATAATGGTCACTCCGATGTTTTCTCCCATCTCATCATTTTGCACAAGGCCCATTTTGGAACTGAGATCGGGGTTGGTGAGTTCTTTGATGTACTCCATAAGAGCCGTTACCTCATTTCCCTCAATGACATGTTCACCGCTCGAAGTTGTGATGTTGACCAACGCTCTTTTTGCGGTTTTAAGGTCAAGCTGATTTAGCAGGGGAGATGTGAGAGCCATTTCAACAGCTTTATAGGCCCTGTCTTCGCCGGATGCCCTGCCTATGCCCATTAGGGAGACATTGCTGTTTTGCATTATCTTCTTGACATCGGCAAAGTCCATATTGATTTGGCCCCTAACTGTGATGATCTCTGCAATGCTCTTGACTGCAGTAGCCAATACCTCATCGGCTTTTGGAAGAAGTGTCAGAATATCGAGGTCGGCATAGATATCGAAGAGTTTCTCATTGTCTATTATAAGAAGGCTGTCCACATGTCTGAAGAGTTCTTTCACTCCCTCAATAGCTTTGTAGAGCACTTCGTTGCCGAGAAAACGCGCCGGAAGAGTAACTACTCCGACAGTCAGAATACCTTTGGATCTGGCAATTTCCGCTATTACAGGAGAGGCTCCGGTCCCTGTGCCACCACCCATGCCGGCGGCGATAAAGAGCATTTGTGTGTTTTCGCCCAGATGTTCTTCTATAGCCTCTCTGGACTCAATTGCCGATTTTCTACCTATGCTTGCGTCCTGACCTGCTCCAAGACCTTTTGTCAATATTCCGCCGATCTGAAGTTTGACCGGCACGGTACTTCCATCGAGAGCTTGTTTGTCGGTATTGCATACAATAAAATCGACCTGCTCTATCTGCTGTGAATACATATATTGTACGGCATTACTGCCGCCACCCCCAACGCCTATGACTTTGAGAATGTTATTTGAGCCCTTGGGCCAGTTTTTTGGTACTAATGTTTCCATAATTTGTCAGCAATTGTCATTGGTTTCACCGAAAATTCCTCCGAATAAGTCACCTAATCCCCTTTTCTGCGTCCTGTTTCCTTCTTTCTTTCTACCCGATTCTTTTTTTCCCTTGACTTCTTCGGTCTCTGTTTCCATATTAACTTCAGTCTCACTCGCGTTTATTCTGTCGTACTCGGTAAAGGAGAGTTTGTTTGAAAAGCCCTCCAGCAAAAGTCCTACAACTGTTGAAGAGAATGTGTCTTGCGCTTTCTCTTCCGAATCCGGAGTAATGCAACCTCTTGGCGCTGCAAGTCGTGTTCTTTTACCCAGAAAAACTTTTGCCAGATCCAGAAAACCTTCAAGATAGCAGGTCCCGCCTGTTATAACCACTCCGGCAGAGAGTTTTCCTTGTAACTCATTTTCCTCCTTTACATATTTGATTGCTTCAAGGATCTCGCTGGTGCGCGCTTCGATGATATTTGTAAGTTTGGCAAGCGACACTTCATCTTCTATGATGCCATCATTGCCTCTGAGTATCAGTTTTTTGTCCTCTGGAGTAAATTCTCCGACGCAACACCCATGTTTGAGTTTGATCATTTCAGCCCATTTAGGACTTATTGAGGTCTCTGTCTGGATATCGACTGTGATGGATTCACCCGCGAAAGGAATCATGCGCACATCTATGACTATGCCCTTTTTGACAACGGCAATTTGTGTCAGGCCACGTCCTATATCCGCCAGTACCACTCCATTTTCCATCTCTGCTTCTGTAAGTACTGCTCTTGCGGAAGCAATGGGTGAGAGCACGATTTTAGAGATCTCCACACCACATGCTGAAAGTACCTTCCTGCATCTGGTGAGCCATGTTGCCTTACCGTGGAAGATCTTGTAGTATGCTTTAAGAGTCCTTCCCGTTGTTCCGATAATCTCATGCTGTTGGTATCCTATCAGATCGTCGATGTCGTATTTTTGCGGAATAACTTCGTAAATGATATTTCCTTCGTCCACTACAAATTTGTAGCGCTCCCTGCGGTACTTTTCCAGTTCTTCTGCGGTCACATATTTGCTGCTGTCATTCCTGATGATCGTGCTCTCTATCTCCTTACAGGAGAGAAATCTTCCGCTGATATTGATTACCGCCTTATTAATATCCTCTCCAATATCGGAAGAAGCAGCCTTGAGTGCCGTTCGTAGGGCTTCAATTACTCTGCCCTCGTTGATGATTTCACCATTTTTTATGCCGTTTGGAATTGGGGAACTATGAAATGAGACCACTTTTACACCTTCTGAAGTCTCTTTTCCGACTGCCACGGCCACTTTGGATGATCCGAAATCAATCGCTGTAATAAAATCGCTCATATATTTCCTATTTGCAAATAATCTGTTTGTTGTACTTTAGATTGACGACATTATGGGTGTCCCACCCTTTTGCAGGAGCAATTGTCGTGTAGAATGTCGCCAATTTTTTAAATTTCGCATCAATATTGCGGCAGTTGCCGAATATTATTTTATGATGGCTTACACGTGAAACAAGGCATATGTCGCCATTTTCTATATATATCTGTTCAATGTTTTTGTCCCAGTATTCATTGCTGCTGATATAGTTGGTAAGATGGAGAATTTCCTTTATCCAGTCGCCCTCTTTTCCTTCAGGAATGCCCATATACTCTTTACCCAAACGTAAGGGAATCTCTCCCGTAACAATAGGCACGTCGTAGGAGTTCAGAAGAGGAAAAAGAAATCCGGTCTCATCGGCATAATAGCCTTCGGTATCGTTTTCAAATCTTACAACGGGCTTTCTCTGTACTATATCTATGCTCAAAGTGGTAGGTGAAGAAAAATAGACCTCCGATTTGAAAATCTCTCCCCGGTTATCCAGCAGGCTTTCGATCCTGGAAAGATTTATTTCATCACTTCTTGAGCCTATTACCTTCTCCCTCCTGTCCACAAGAGAAATAATCTCTTCTTTGCTTATGAGATTGACCTTTAGGGAATCTTTAAAGTTGACATTGATATCACTGCATACTCTCTCCTCAATGGCTTCTTCCTCCATTTGTGATACGAAATAAAAGTAGGGTATCATCACTCCTAAAAACAGGAGCGATATCAACACCAGCAGCAATATCTTTTTTACTTTCATTTTTTAATTCTTGCTTTCAATTCTTCCTCTATAGGCAATACAAACCTATCAATATCTCCGGCTCCGAAGGTGATCAAACATTCGAAATCTCTCTTACGAATGGTATCCATCAATTCTTCTTTGCTGATAAGTATCTTGTTGTCCAGATTTACCTTGTCAAATATTATCTTTGACGACACCCCTTCTATCGGCAGCTCTCTTGCAGGATAAATATGGAGCAATATCAGCTCATCCAATCCTCCCAATGCATCGGCAAATTCCTCGGCAAAATCCCGAGTGCGCGAATACAAATGGGGCTGGAATATACCACAAAGGCGTTTCCCTTTGAAAATACCTCTCATAGAGCTGATTGCATGACGCAGTTCATTGGGGTGATGGGCATAATCGTCCACATAAGCACATTGAGGAGTGTTGAGGCGTATATCAAACCTTCTTGAAACTCCTTTGAAACTCGCCAGACCGGCTCTGAGTTTATCCGGGGCAATACCGTGCAGAAGTGCAACTGCCGATGCAGCTACAGCATTCTCCACATTAATCCAACCGGGTATGCCCAGAGTGCATTTCTCTATTTTCCCTTTGGGAGTGTTGAGTGTAAAATCATAATAGCCACTCTCGAGAGGGATGATATCGGATGCATAAAAATCGGCCGGAGTATCGTATGAATAGGTCAAAATCTTTGCCTTTACACCTTCAAGAGAAATGTTCACACCTTTCTTTAGAATAAGGAACCCATCCTCCCTTATTTGCGATGCAAATTGGGCAAAGGCCTCTTGTAGATGTTTGTGATCTAAATAGATATCCAGATGGTCGGCATCAGCGGAGGTAATTACCGCTATGTCGGGGTATAGCTGCAAAAATGATCTGTCATATTCATCAGCCTCGGCTACCAGCACAGGGTTGGGGCTCAACAGCAGATTGGAGTCATAATTTCGCGAAATACCGCCCAAAAAAGCATTGCATCCCTCTCCGGAGTGTGTCAGCAGATGGGCCAACAGTGTGCTTGTGGTGGTCTTTCCGTGTGTTCCAGCCACAGCAAGACACTTCTGTCCGCGAGCAATCTCTCCCAGTGCGCGGGACCTTTTGCACACAGCATATCCCTGCTCCCTAACATAACGCAGCTCACTCATATCATCAGGAATAGCCGGAGTATAGACAACTAATGTATTCTCCTTGTCTGTCGGAATTGAGCTGACATCCTCCTCATAGTGTATGGCAATTCCTTCTTTTTCAAGTCGTTCAGTGAGCGCAGAAGGAGTCTTGTCATAGCCGGAAACGCTGTATCCGGCATTGTTGAAGTAACGCGCTATGGCGCTCATCCCAATGCCGCCAATTCCTATGAAGTAGTAGTTTTTATATTTTTTCTCCATTCCTCTTTATTATTTAATAAGGGAAAGCACCTCCCTCGCAATCTCTTCTGCAGCCCCCTTGCGCCCCAGTTTGAGTACATTTTTCTCCAATTTTAGGATCCGTTCGTTATCTCTGAGCAGCTCTTCTGCAACATTCATCAGTACCTCTTCTGCCTCATTATCTCTAACCATCAATGCCGCCTCTTTTTCCACTAATGCCATTGCATTGTGCGTCTGATGATCCTCTGTCACATTGGGCGACGGGACAAAGATGGTGGCTTTGCCGGCGACGCAGAGTTCGGAGATAGTCCCCGCTCCGGCGCGGGAAATAACCACATCCGCTACAGCATAGGCGAGATCCATCCTTCGGATGAAATCAAAATGCTTTACATTGGACAGTTTGCGCTCCTTCATAAATTCGGCAATATCGCTGCCGTAATATTTTCCGTTCTGCCAAATTATCTGATAGTCAGCTTGGTCTCCCTTTTCTGCTACCCATCTCTTCATTGCTTTGTTGAGAGTTCCGCTACCAAGGCTGCCTCCGACTACAAAGATGGTCTTTTTCTCCGGATTAAGCTCGTAGAATTGATATCCTTCAGCTTTTTCTGCTTCTGTAGGGGGATTTATCTCTTTTCTGATTGGATTTCCTGTAAGTATAATTTTATCAGCCGGGAAAAATTTCTCCATTCCGCTATAAGCGACACAGATTTTATCGGCTTTTTTTGAGAGAATCCTGTTGGTTAATCCAGCAAATGAGTTTTGCTCTTGTATGAGGCAGGGGATATTCATTCCGGCTGCACTCCAGAGCAGTGGTGCACTTGCATAACCGCCCACCCCAACCGCCACATCGGGTTTGAACTCTCTGATGATTTTCTTAGCCATCGAGAGACTTTTGAGTATTTTGAAAGGAAGAGCAAAATTGGAAAGGGAGAGTTTACGCTGCAATCCTGCTACCGGCAGGCCTTTAATCTCGTAACCCGCCTGTGGAACTCTCTCCATCTCCATTCTTCCTTCTGCACCGACGAAAAGTATTTCGGTATCAGGCACAATTTTCTCTATAGCACCTGCTATGGAGAGGGCAGGAAATATATGTCCTCCCGTACCTCCTCCGCTGATGATAATTCTTGGTTTACTCTTACTCATAATATGTAATCCTCCGAATACATTATTTCTGATTCTTTTTCTCTTGCCTCTTCTTCAAGTTCTTTGCGCTTTTGTTCATCCTGTTTGTCCAACTGTTTGCTTATGGAGAGAATAATGCCGAACGTGCCGCTAAGCACCATGTATGCTGTTCCCCCGTGGCTGATTAAAGGTAATGTGTGTCCTGTGACGGGAATCATCCCGACATTTACCATAATGTGTAGAAATGCCTGTGTGCCAATCAGGAATGCCAGACCCAGTACCAGAGCCCCTGAAAAGATGGTTTCACACCGGAATGCTATAGTGATGCACCTGAAGAGAAATATCAGATAGATCATAATGACGAAAAGCCCTCCCAACAACCCATATTCTTCCACAATAAAGGCATAAATGAAGTCAGAAAAGGCCATCGATAATGAATATCTCTGAGTGCTTTTACCCGGACCTTTTCCAAATATTCCTCCTTCATGTATTGCAATTTCGGCATTTTTCGCCTGGCGCCGGCTATCATTATACCTTATTCTTTCCTCATCCGTCATATCCTCTACCGCTTCTTCCTTCTCCTTTTTTGCTTCCACAAAATTGATGACACGGTTGGTGGCTGTACCGAAACGGTTGAATAACTTTGCTACGGCACCTGGTTTTTCTCCTTCGGCATAGACTTTATTGTGGTAAAATATCCTGTAAACGCCAAAAAGCAACATTATTGCCACTATTCCGATGCCTGCGGTTATTGCCAAATGCTTGGCGTTTACATTCATAAAGAAGAGCAGCAATATGCTGATTACACCAAATAGCAGCGCAGACGAGAAACTGTTGGCCATAACCATAATGCATACAACTGCTACCGGCAACAATATCTTAAGCAGGAATTCCTTGTATGTGGTCAGGGAGTCCTGCCAATGCTCCAGTGCCTTTGCAATATAGAGTATCAACCCCACTTTGGCAAACTCAAACACCTGGATTGTTCTGCCGAAGATCTTAATACCTCTGGCTGCCTCGTTGCGTACATCAGGTATGATGAAAAGAAGAGCCAGCATTACCAAGGTAACGGCAAAGAGGGGAAATGCGGCAAATCGGTAAAACCTCATAGGGATCAGATAGCATATCAGCAGAGCCGCAAAACCGATAGATACCGATATGAGTTGCTCTTGGAGGATATGGAGTTTGCTCACGCCTTCCTTATTTGCCAAATAGGTGCTGGAAGAGAAGACTGCCAACAGCGAAATAATGGCAAGGCAAAGCACAAGTATCCATATAATCTTGTCTCCCTTGAGTTGTATTTTAATTCTACCCATCTCCTTAAAGATTTCTAACGGCACTCTTAAATTGGTTGCCTCTATCTTCGTAGTTTTCAAATAGATCAAAACTTGCACAGCTAGGTGAAAGGAGTACGGTATCACCGCTTTTTGCTATTGACGCGGCTATTTGTACTGCTTCCTCTGCAGAGCGTGTGTCGTGAATTTCAGCCACCTTGTCCTCAAAATACTCATGGATCTTGCGGTTGTCAACTCCAAGACAAATAATAGCTCTTACCTTTTCCTTTACCAGCTCAGAAATGGGGGAGTAGTCGTTGCCCTTGTCGGTCCCCCCTAGTATTAACACAATGGGTGTTTTGATGCTCTCCAGTGCATACCAGGTGGAGTTGACATTGGTCGCCTTGGAATCATTGATATACATTACACCACCGACGGAGAGCACCTTTTCCATTCTATGCTCTACTCCTTTGAATGTGGTAAGAGCTTCACGGATGGTGCTATTTGTTATGTTCATTATTTTGCCGGTGATGGCGGCAGCCATGGAATTATATATATTGTGTTTCCCCTGGAGTGCTAGCTCATTAAGAAACATCTCGTAGCTGCTTTCGCCATATCTGACGCACATTTTGTCTCCCTCCAAGCAGGCTCCCTGTTCCACAACGGTAGTTTGGCTGAATGGAAGTTTCTGTGCCTGAATAACTATCTGGTTGAGGTGGCCTATAGTTATCTCATCATCCGAGCAAAAGATGAAGCAATCTTCTTTTGCCATATTTTGGGTAATCCGGAATTTGGAATTGATATATTTCTGCATCTGATTGCCATATCTGTCGAGATGGTCCGGAGTAATATTGAGCAACACGGCGATATCTGCTTTGAAATCGTACATTCCGTCAAGCTGGAAACTGCTAAGCTCAAGTACATATATATCGTAATTCTCAGTGGCAACCTGGAATGCATAACTCCGGCCTATATTGCCGCCAAGCCCCACATTCATGCCTGCGTTTTTGAGTAAATAGTATATAAGTGATGAGGTCGTAGTCTTGCCGTTACTCCCGGTGATGCAGATTTTTCTGGAGTTATCATATCTGCCGGCGAATTCAATTTCCGAAATCACGGGTATATGACGGAAGTGGAACCCCTCAATAAGCGGTAAGTTGTCGGGAATGCCGGGACTTTTGATTACCTCATCGGCATTATATATCTTATCGAAACTATGTCCATCTTCTTCGAAGGGAATGTCATACTTCATAAGGCGCTCAATGTGCTCTTCTTTGAGTTTTCCTTTATCTGAAAGAAAGACGTCAAAACCCTTGACTTTCGCCAGAACTGCAGCTCCGGAGCCGCTCTCACCACCTCCCAATACAACGATTCGTTTCATATATTATCTTATCTTTAATGTTACTACTGTTAAAACTGCGAGTATTATTGAGATAATAATAAATCTCGCTACCACTTTCTGTTCCGGATATACTTTATAGGGCCACTGGATTATTGCATCCGGATTCTCCTTCTGAAAATGGTGGTGGAGAGGTGACATCCTGAATACTCTCACACCTGTGCCACTCTTTTTCTTTGTGTATTTGAAATAGAATCTTTGCACCACAACTGAAAGGCTCTCAAGGAAAAATATTCCGCAAAGCAAGGGCAAGAGCAATTCTTTTCTTACAAGAATAGCACTTACGCCTATAATGCCACCGAGTGTCAGACTGCCTGTATCGCCCATAAAGATCTGAGCCGGGTAAGCGTTGTACCACATAAATCCCAGCAGGGCCCCTACCATTGAGGAAAAGAAAACAGTAATCTCCGCACTGCTCGGGATATACATTATGTTGAGGTACTCGGAGTAAATGACGTTACCTGACAGATATGCAAAGATTCCGAGGGTAGCCCCTACAATGGCCGTTACTCCGGCTGCCAGACCGTCAAGTCCATCCGTGACATTGCAGCCGTTGGAACAGGCCGTTATTACCAAAATGATGAAACATATATATATGAACCATTTGAAATATTCCCCGAACACTCCTCCGAAAGGAGAGAGCCATCCGTAGTCAAACTCATTGTTCTTTACAAATGGAAGTGTGGTTTTGGTGCTGTTTTCTAATGTGTCGTCATTGAGACTCGCCGTTGCGGCCGGAGTGGTTGAGTCTGCAGCAATTACTTCGGCCGTTGTTTCTATTACGGGAGTTTTCTTTGGTTGCTCCCTGAATCCAGCCTCATTGCTGAAACACATTATTAAGCCGACAATCAAACCCAGAAGCACCTGAGATGCTATTTTGTACCAGCCGTTGAGCCCCTCCTTTTTTTTCTTGAATACTTTGATGTAGTCATCTACGAAACCGAGAGTGCCAAACCACAATGTAGTCAGGATCAATATCAGGATATTGATGTTGGTCAGATCGCAGAAAAGCAGTACCGGCACCAGGATTGATATTATGATTATAATACCGCCCATAGTAGGAGTGCCTTTTTTTTGGAGCTGACCTTCCAGGCCGAGGTCGCGGATGGTTTCGCCTATTTGTTTTTTCTGTAGCCATGCAATTATTTTGTGCCCGATTATCATTGATAATATAATGGCAATTATGCTGGCTCCGAAAGATCTGAATGAGATATACTTCATCAGTCCCGAACCGGCGAAATCTATGTTAGCTTTCTCAAAATATTCAAAAAGGTGGTACAGCATAGGTGTAGGTTTTGTTCTGTTACTGGTTAAAGTTGTTCAAATGTTTCGGAGATGATTTCCTTGTCGTCAAAATGGTGTTTTTCTCCACCGATAATCTGGTAGTTTTCGTGCCCTTTACCTGCTACAAGTACTACGGCACCTTTGGGAGCCATCATTATGGCGGTGCGGATAGCCTCTCTGCGGTCGGTGATAAAGAGCGACTTCGCCTTTTCGGCATTGTTGAGTCCGTTACGGATATCATTTATAATGGCATCGGGATCCTCAAAACGGGGATTGTCCGATGTTACAATTACTTTGTCGGCATATTTTGCTGCAATGACTCCCATTTCGGGGCGTTTGCTCTTATCTCTATTGCCTCCACAGCCGAATACGCAGATCACCTCTCTTCCTTTGGCAGTCAAGCGAATTGTTTTAAGGACATTTTCGAGCGCATCGGGAGTGTGAGCGTAGTCCACTATAGCAGTGATCTCATTGCCTCCGCGAATATATTCGAGTCGGCCCGCAACAGCCTGCAACATGCTCATTTTTACCAACACCTCATCTCTGTCAGCTCCCAGAAGAATTGCCGTTGCATAGACTGCCAGCAGATTGTAGGCATTGTGTGCGCCGATAAACTGCGTCCAGAAGCGATCGTTGCCAATAGCGAGCATCATTCCTTCCAGACTCTCCTCCAATATTTTGCAATTGAAGTCGGCAAGCGTTCTGCATGAGTATCTCTTTATGTTTGCCCTGCAGTTTTGCACCATTACTTCACCGTTTTTATCATCTATGTTTATAAGGGCAAAAGCTTTTTTCGGCAGGTTGTCAAAGAGACGCTTCTTGCACTGGAGGTATTCAAGAAATGTCTCATGATAATCGAGATGGTCATGAGTCAGGTTGGAGAATATCGCTCCCCTGAATTGCAGACCATAGACACGCTCCTGATCCAGAGCATGGGAACTTACCTCCATAAAGCAATATTCGCAACCTCTTTCTACCATGAGGGACATCAATTTATTGAGAGCAATGGCATCGGGAGTGGTGTGTTCGGTTTCAAATTTTTCCTCCCCGATATAGTTGGCAATGGTGGAAATAAGTCCGCAGTAATAACCGAGAGAGGTGAAGAGGTTGTAGAGGAGTGTGGCCGTAGTGGTCTTGCCGTTGGTGCCTGTCACCCCCACAAGGTTGAATTTTGAAGAAGGATTGCCATAAAAATTGGATGCGGCAAGACCCGCAGCCCTTCTGCTGTCGGGTACCTTTATATATGTTGCTTCTCCACCGCTATATGCTCCTTCCTGGTAGATTATTGCTGATGCACCTGCTTTGACGGCACTTTCGATATAATCGTGTCCGTTAGCCTTGGTGCCGACAGCTGCTATGAAAAGCGAGCCAGCACTACATTTGCGGGAGTCAAGAGTGATGTTGCTTATCTCTATGGATTTGCTGCCTTTTATGTCGAGGACTTCAAGTCCCTTTAATATCTCATTCAGTTTCATTTTTTTTCTGCCAGGTAAAGTTTTACTATTCTGTTTGTGCTCTCCGTGCCGGGAGCGGGCTCCTGTTTTATTACATTGCCATGTCCCGAAAAAGAGACTCTGTAATCTCTGCTTTCAAGGGTGCTAATACTGTTTTTAAGTCCCATTCCGACCACATTTGGTACTCCCGACAGCGTATCATTGACCGCATGGTTAGGGTACTCCTTATATGCGGGAAGTTGCGCAGAAGCAGTCAACCGCCCATTCCATTCGGGCGATGTCGTATAGATGTATTCGGCAATCTCCCTAACTATTGGGGCGGCCCATTTGCTGCCATAAAAGTTTTTATGTGTCAGCCCCGAATAGACTACGGCAATTGCGGTATATTTTGGGTTTTCATAGGGGAAAAAGCCCACAAATGAGCCCTGGTGCATTTTTCTGCCCTGACGGTCATTATAAGTCCCGGTAGAGGGAATGACTACTTTTGCGGTGCCTGTTTTTCCTGCTACTTTTACTTTGCAATCTTTGAATGCAGACCTTGCTGTTCCACGCTCATTCTCGACTACGGCTCTAAGAGCCTTATGAAGCTCCTTTACAGTAGATTCTGAGCAAACAGTTGAGATCTCTACCGGCTCAATCTTTTTAATTGTCTCTCCATCTTTGATAAATTCGCTTATCAGGTGAGGTCTGACCATTACTCCATTGTTGGCGATAGCGTTATAGAAGGTCACAGTATGGAGTGGAGTCAGTTCTGCTGCATATCCAAAGGCAAGAGAGGCAAGGTCTATATCTTTCCAAGGTCTGACCTTATCCGAGGGTGAAGGGATTGTTGCTTTAGCGAGACCGTTTATTTCAATGTCGTGATCATAGTGGATATTCATTGCTTTAAGGAGATCTGTATATTGTTGTTGTGCGGATCTGCTGGAGCCAAAATTTTCCCACACCTGCTTTATGAAGACATTATTTGAGGAGATCTCAAATCCTCTTTGGACGCTTATTTTATCGTAGCCTCGAAGGTAAGGGTCTTCATATTTGTTCCCCGGTACACTGTAATAGACTTCCGCCTTCATTTCATCCTCCAATTTGACTTTCCCGGTCTCAAGGAGAATCGCCAGCGAGGTGAGTTTGAATACTGATCCCGGTTCACCTTTTCTGCCTATAGCGTAATTGTATCTCTCCACATACTTGCCGTTATATTTTTCAAGATTCACCATAGCCTTTATCTCGCCTGTGGCAACCTCCATGACTATCACTGTGCCGGCCTGAAGGTCTTCGCTCTGAGAAAACATCTTGCGTAGCACTCTTTCAGCTATACTTTGGATATCGATATTGAGAGTGGTCTTTATATCGGTACCATTTACCGGAGGAATAATGGCTCTGTCATAATCGGGAATCCACTCATTACCCTCTGTTTTCCTAATTGGTCGTTGACCTGGTTTGCCCCTAAGTATGGAATCGCAACTCCCTTCAATACCAACTCTTATCTGAGCAGTATCGCTCTTGAGATGGCCCAGAGTGCGGTAGGCGAGGTAATCGTATGGATATTCACGGTGATCATCCACTACTTCTATGATCAGACCGCCCCTCCTTTGTCCATGGTCGAAAATAGGGAAGGTCTTCGCACGCTTCATTTCCTGGTAAGTAAGCAGTTTCTTATTGATGCAGAGATATCTTTTTTGCTCTTTGCGTGCTGTACGCAGAAGCCTTTCATATCCTGCTGCGTTGCGATCCTTGTAAAGATTTGCCAACTCTACTGAAAGGGCTTTCACATTATTGTCAAAAAGAGTGTCGGATATCACCTTGCTGCTTAGGTCCATATAGAGTTTGTATTCCGGAATTGAAAAGGCCAGGTAACGTCCATCATCAGAGAGGATGCTCCCTCTGCGACCCTTGATTTCCTCCGTATCGGTAATTGCACTTGCAACTTCGGACTTTTCGGGGGTATGGAAAAACTGGGTATAGACGATCTTCACCACCGCAGCTAATGCGATGAGGATGAAAATGACATACGCCATGCCCACTTTTCCGATGTTGACTTTCATTTTTTACTCTCCTTTTACTCTTATAGGCGGGTCGGTCGGATCCTGTAGCTTTGAACCGAAATTCTGTAACATTTTTTCTACTTCTGGCTTGTAGTCAAGGGCCACAAGCTCCAGGGAGCGTTGCTGGTGGTTGATCTCGAGATCCTTGATGATAGCCGAGTTTTTTTCGATTTTAACCAGTCTGCTCTCGATATAGAGATTCCAGCTGATAAAGAGCACGAGCAGGATAAATATATAGATGAAGAACCAAAGAAATCTGTCAAGTCTTCTTTTTAATATAAAAGATCCACTAAAAAACGAAGTGATCTTATCTATGATATTTCTTCTCAGTCCCATATCCTATCTCCTTTTAGCAATCCTGAGTTTAGCGCTCCTGGCGCGGGTGTTGCCGGCAATTTCATCTTCACCGGGGAGGATCGGCTTTTTGTTGACCAGTTCGAAAGGGGAGGAGCCATGCCCTTTCAGGTCTTTTTCAATCCTGCCGGTCACATTGCCGGATTTGAGAAAATTCTTCACTATCCTATCCTCAAGGGAGTGATAACTGATAATTGAAACTATGCCTCCGCTTTTAAGTGAACGCACAACTCCCTTCATCAATCCCTCCAGGTCACGCAATTCATCATTGGTTTCAATCCTAAGCGCCTGATAGATCCTGGCGAGGAATTTGTGTTCTGAAAATTTGGGCAGAACGCTTTCTAAGGCTCTGCCCAAATCTTCGGTTGTCTCTATGGGAGTGACCTCCCTGGCCCTGCATATAAGATCTGCTACCTTTCTGCTCTCACCTACCTCCCCATAGACTCTGAAGACCTTTTCCAGTTCTTCTAACGTATAACTATTTAAAATATCTTTCGCACTTTTTCTCGCTTCCAGATTCATCCTCATATCCAACGGAGCGTTAAATCTAAAGGAAAACCCCCGCTCACTTGTGTCGAATTGATGGGAGGAAACCCCCAGGTCGGCTATTATTCCATCCACCTTGTCAAAACCATGGTATCTCACATAGTTGTGGATAAACCGGAAATTGTTGTTGACTGCGATAACTCTATCGTCGTCAGGCAAATTTGCAAAAGCCTCGTAGTCCTTATCAAATACCATCAGGCGACCCTTGCTGCCTAGACGCTCGAGAATAGCCCTGCTGTGACCTCCGCCCCCGAAAGTGGCATCAACATAGATCCCACTCTCTTTTACTGCCAGAGCTGACACGCTCTCCTCCAGTAACACAGGTATATGGTAGGCTGACATCTCTCACCTCCTTCTTTTCTAGCCCAGAATCTTTTCAGCAAGTGCAACAAAGGCATCACTGTCGAGCTGCTGGGCTTCGAGTTTCTCCTTAGCCCAGACCTCGATCTTGTGATTGTTGCCAAAGAATATCACATCCTTCAGGATTCCGACAGAGTCGAGCATTTCCTTTGGGATGGAGATCCTGCCAAGTTTCTCGTCGGGCTCCACAACATGGCTGCCACGCATATATTCTCTCCAAAAAACAGCGTGCTCGCGGTTGAAGAAGTTGAGACGGCTTCTGACCTCCTCAGACTCCCTTTCCCACTCAGCATATTCATACATCTCGAGACACTCGGAAAACAGGGATTTTTTTATGACAAAGCGCAGGTCGGCTCCGCTACCCATAGCGGATTTGAAGGCAGAGGGGAAGATTAACCTCCCCTTGTCGTCAACTTTTGCTTTATATTCGCCGATAAACTTTGCCATTCAAATGTGATAGTATAGTTGTTTATATGATGTGTTTTGCAAAAGTAATAATAGTTTTCCACTTTTTTACAAATTTTTACAAATTTTTCCACAAAAATATCAACAGAGTGTTGAAAAATGGTTAACTTGCGGGAAAATTAAGAGTAAAAAGATGCGTAAAGTGAGATATAAAGGCGAATTTACAAGAGTGCTGCCCGGATTGGCGGTATTGATGATTTTTGTGGTATTATTGGCTGCGTGTAATGGAAATGGAGCATCCGATGAGATTTCGGAACAGGAGCATTGGGTAGAGGAGGTCTCAACAGATTATTTCGGGATTCCGCAGGACAAATATATAGTGGTGGAAGGCAAGGTGGGAGCAAGGGACTATTTTTCTACAGTACTCAATGGTTTCGGAGTACCTCTCGGCAAGGTCAATGATCTGGTCTCCAAATCACGGGGTATCTTTGATGCGACTGCTTTCAAGACGGGGCAGCCCTATTATGCTTATCTCCCTGCCGAGGGCGAGGCTCCCGATTTTTTTGTTTATCAGAAGGACAATCTCTCTGCAGTAGTTTTCGATCTGCGTGATACCCTTGCCGTATCGCTTGTGCAAAAGCAAGTGGATGTGGAGCAGAAATATGTAGAAGTGGAGATCTCTTCTTCTCTATGGAATGATATTCAGGATGCAGGTGCTTCACCGCTATTGGCAATAAAACTATCTGAAATATATGCCTGGAGTGTTGATTTTTTCGGATTGCAGAAGGGTGACTCGTTCAAAGTGCTCTACAATGAATACTCTTGTGATGGAGAGGCAATCGATATAGGTGAAGTATGGTTTTCGACCTTTACAAGTGGCGGCAAGTCTATAGAGTGTCTCTATTTTGAAGAAGAAGGCACTTCCAACCGTTACTGGAATACCGACGGGGAGAGTATGAGGAAATCTTTTCTAAAATGTCCTTTGAAATATTTCTCGAGGATAAGTTCGGGATTTTCCTATGCCAGAAGACATCCTATTACCCGGGTAGTCAGGCCTCACACGGGTGTCGATTATGCAGCCCCGACCGGCACTCCGGTACTTACCATTGGAGATGGAGTGGTGATAGAAAAGGGTTACAAAGGAGGGGGCGGTAATACTGTGAAAATTCGTCACAACTCTGTCTATACGACCGCTTATCTTCATTTGTCAAAGTATGCCTCCGGCCTGAAAGTGGGCTCCAGGGTTTCTCAGGGCCAGGTTATCGGTTATGTCGGTAGCACGGGGATGTCCACCGGCCCCCATCTCGACTTTAGGGTTTGGAAAAACGGAACACCAATCAATCCGCTCAAAATGGAGTCACCTCCGGCAGAGCCGATAAAAGAGGCTAATAAAGCAAAATTCGAGGCTTGTCGTGACTCGCTTCGCCACCTTGCCTCGAATTTCGTTACCAGTCAATATTACCGCGATTATGTGCTGGATCTGCTTTGATCTGCAGATCATTTTTTGAGTGCGTCGCGGATTTCTTTCAATATTTTCACCTCCTCGCTTTCGGGAGCCGGAGCTTCTGCTTCTGCTTTTGCTTTAGCTTCGGCCTCTTCTCTCTCTTTTTTAGCCTTTTCAGACTCAAATCTGTTGGACATCTTGTTTATTCCCTTTATTACAAGGAAAATTGAGAGCGCAATGATGATAAAGTTAAAGAGCACATTGATAAAGTTACCGTAGCTAATGTAGAGGCCTTCTACTGCATCGGTGGTTTCAGTAGCCTCTATGGCGGCACGAAGGGTTATTCTCCAATCTGAGAAGTCCAGTCCACCGGTCGCCCAGCTGATGAGTGGCATGATAAGATCAGCTACTAGTGAAGTAACGATTGCTCCGAAAGCAGCACCGATAACAACACCGATTGCCATATCCATCACATTGCCTTTCATTGCGAATTCTTTGAATTCTTTAATAAATTTTGACATAACTGATGAGTTTTGTAAAGTTGATATTGTTTTTTAGAGTTTTCTAATGATATTGATGCCGTCACGCAGAGGTATGATGACATTTTCCACCCGGGGATCTTCAGCTACGATACGGTTAAATTCGAGGATGCCACGTGTCTGTGGATCCGTTGAAGGGGAATCTTCATATACCTTGCCGTCCCAGAGCACATTATCCGCCAGAATGAAGCCTCCGCTACGGAGCAATCCGATAGCTGCTTCATAATAGCGGGGATATTCTCGTTTATTGGCATCCAAAAATATAAAGTCGTAGCCCTCTTTGAGTGTTGGAAGCAGTTGGAGTACATCTCCGAAGATAAGTCTTACTCTCTCTGTAATACCCGCTTTGTCGTAAGCTTCGCGAATGAGATCTTCGAGTTCATCATTAATTTCTATGGTATCAATGGTGCCGCCGGGGGCAAGTCCGCGTGAAATGGCAATAGTAGAGTAACCTGTAAATGTTCCTATCTCGAGGACTCTGGAGGGAGAGATCATTTTAGTGACCATTTCCAAAAATTTACCGAGAATGGGTCCGGAAAGCATCCGGCCACGGTTGGTCCTAAGGTGCGTCTGGCGCGTAAGCCAGATAAGTTCCTCGCTCTGAGGTGTGGAGTGTGCAATAAGATATTTCTCCAAGAGGTCCATTTTCAGTTATCTGTATATGAGAGTCGAGAGTCGTTCGGGGGCCAGCACCTCATATGCTACACTACGGATATCTTCAGTAGTGATCTCCTTTATCAGGCGAATTATCTCACTGTCGGGCATTACGTTGCCGTAAGAGAGAAGGCTTTTGCCCATGGAGAGAGCCTGCACTTCGCCATTGTCCGAGGAGATGGCATGTTGTCCGAGAAGTTGCTTTTTGGCTGAGCTAAGCTGTGCTTCGCTGAGCCGGCCGTCACGGAAAAATCCGATCTCTTTGTCGGTTAAAGATAGACATTTTTCCACATCCCCTTTATCACATCCGAAATATATAGCGAAGGTGCCGGTGTCCGAATATTGAGTGTATGACGATTCTACCGCATATACCAGTGCGGAGCGCTCCCTGAGTCTTTGGTTGAGACGCGAGTTGGAGGAGGGACCGCCCAGCATGTTGCAGAGCAACAGGAGAGCAAGACGATTCTTGTCATAGAGCGAGTAGGCGCTGCTACCTATGATGCAGTGGGCCTGATGGTTTCTGCGCGAGATTTCTTTGTGAAATATTTCACCGATATCAAGTGAAGATCTATTGGAGGAATTAACTTGTTGGGACGTTTTGCTCTTTACTGATCCGTCAAAATGGCGTGAAATGGCCTTTTCTACCATTTTAGCGACAATTTCAGGCTCCATATCAGCTACTGCGGTGAAACAAAGGGCAGATGGAGTGAATCTCGATTTGGCATAATCCCGCAGATCTGTTGTAGATATTTTTTTAAGACTTTTTGCATCTCCCAAAATGGATCTTGATAGAGGATGGTTGCCGAAGAGAAGCTCTTCGAAGTCATCATAGATCTTCTCGGCAGGAGAATCTTTGTACATATTGATTTCATCAATGATTACAGAGCGTTCTTTGATGAGTTCCTTTTCAGGAAATGTAGAACTGAGTACTATTTCAAAAAGCAGATCTGCCGACTTGCCGATGTCTTCCTTGAGAGTTGTGGCATGAACTACCGTCTCTTCTTTGGTGGTAAATGCATTAAGTTCACCTCCCAGGCGCTCCAGACGGTTGTTGATCTCGCGCTGGCAATGTTTTGAAGTGCCTTTAAAGAGCATGTGTTCCGCAAAATGGGCAGTACCGGGAAGTTCTTCCGGTTCGTGACGCGTCCCGGAGCGGATATTGAGCGTGCAATAGGCTACCGGTGAAAGTGAGCGTTTGAAGGCAAATTTGATTCCGGAGGGAAGTGTTTTTATATATATATTTTGCGAAGAATTATCCATCTATTCTCTTTTGAGTGGCGCAAAGTTATAAATTATTCCTATTTTTGTGAAATTACTCAATACCTATCGTAGAGACATAATATGGGACAGTTCATAGTATCTGCACGTAAATACAGACCGAATGATTTCGATTCGCTAATTGGCCAGGAAAACATTGCCCGGACCCTTAAGAATTCCATTATCAGAAATCAGCTGGCGCATGCATACCTATTCTGCGGTCCGCGTGGAGTGGGAAAAACCAGTGCTGCCAGGATTTTTGCAAAGACTATCAACTGCTCCAACCTCTCGGACGATCTGGTGCCCTGTGGTGTTTGTGAATCTTGTCTCTCATTTGCCGAAGGGCGCTCATATAGCATACATGAGTTGGATGCCGCATCCAATAATTCCGTAGATGATATCCGCAATCTTACCGACAAGGTCCGCATTCCGCCTCAAATAGGAAAATACAGCGTCTATATCATAGACGAGGTTCACATGCTCTCGCAACAGGCCTTCAATGCCTTTCTCAAGACTCTCGAAGAGCCACCATCCTATGCGATTTTTATCCTTGCTACTACTGAAAAGCACAAGATTCTCCCAACTATTCTTTCCAGATGTCAGACTTATGACTTCAATCGTATATCAGTAGAGAATATAGTGCGCAATCTCAAGGACATAGCTCAAAAGGAGCAGGTAACCATAGGGGATGACACTCTCCATATCATTGCCCAAAAAGCCGACGGTGCAATGCGTGATGCTCTCACACTTTTTGACCAGACCGTAGCTTTCTGCGGTCATGAGGTGAGTTATGAGCAGGTGATCCACAACCTCAACGTTCTGGATTACGAATATTACTTTAGGCTAACCGCAGACTTTCTGAAAGGCGACTACGCAGCGACATTCCTTACTTTTGACGAGATACTTTCAAAAGGATTCAATGCGCTCCACTTTGTTTCAGGTCTAAGCAATCATTTTCGTGACCTGCTTGTTTGCAAACATGATGCATCGCAGTCACTTCTCGAGCTTGCACCTTCGGTGGCTCAAAGATACAGAGAGCTCTCTGCGCAATGTCCGGCGAAATTTCTCTATGAGGCACTCGAAGTCACTACCGAATGTGAGGTTTCTTATCGCCAGAGTGGCAATCCCAGGTTGTTGATAGAGTTTGCATTGCTTAAAATATCCCGTATAATGGCAGCTCCCGCAGTCGCACAAGCTACCGTTCAGGCTGCTCCTACGGTACAAGTAGCGCCACAGGTCGCTCCGGTAGCTCAACCCGCTGCTCCCCAGCCCTCTCCGACCGCTCCTACCGCGCAACCTGCAACCAGCACCCCGCAACCCGAAACTCAGAACTCAGAACTACACACTACAGACTCCAAACTATCAACTACTTCCCGCACCCCGGGTCCCTCAACTCTTTCTATCAAAAATGTGATGAAACAAGTTAAATCCGGAGCCTCAAAACAGATGGAGTTTGCGCCGGAGATAGAGAAAGTGGCTCTCAATGAGGAGAATCTCAAGAGCGTATGGGAAGCACTGGTGGCCAGTGAATCCCGTTCTCCCAACCTCTCTGCCGCCCTTGCAAAGGGCAATCCGCAGATTGATGAATCGCGCTCAGTCGTTACTTTCAAAGTCAGCAATATAACGCAGAAGGAGTACATTGACCGTCATTTTCTTTCGCGTCTTGAATCATTCGTCAAGGAACGCATAGATCATCCTTCACTTCGTCTTGAGGTGGTTTTGGAAGAGGTTTCCGATCAGGAAAACTCCCAAAAATTATATATGCCTTCCGACAAGGCAAACTATTTGCAGAAGACATCCGAAGAGTACCGCGAGCTCAAGAAAACTCTCGGACTTGACACTATTTAGAACACCGAAATATTCGATATGAAGCTTTTCTGTACAAATCTGGTCAAGAAATATGGTAAGAGAACCGTTGTAAAAGGTGTCTCAATTGAAGTTGAACAGGGTGAAATCGTGGGACTTCTCGGGCCTAACGGTGCCGGTAAAACCACCACATTTTATATGATAACCGGATTGATAAAGCCCAATGATGGGAAAATTTTTCTGGACGAAGAGGAAATAACAAAACTCCCGATGTATAAAAGGTCACAGAAAGGTCTGGGCTATCTCGCCCAGGAGGCCTCCGTCTTCCGTACTCTCAATGTCGAAGATAATATCCTTTCCGTGATGGAAATGGCGGGCTACTCCAAAGAGGAGCGTTATGAACGTCTGGAATCACTCATAGAGGAGTTTGGGCTTCAAAAAGTGCGTAAAAACCTTGGAATACAGCTTTCAGGTGGTGAAAGACGCCGTTGTGAAATTGCCCGGGCGTTGGCGATAGATCCTAAGTTCATTCTTCTCGACGAGCCTTTTGCTGGTGTGGACCCCATTGCCGTCGAAGATATTCAGCACATTATAGCAAAACTTAAGACTAAGAATATCGGTATTATCATTACCGACCACAATGTTCACGAAACTCTTGCTATTACAGACAGGGCATATCTCCTTTATGAGGGTATGATTCTGGAGAGTGGCACTGCAGAGCAACTGGCCAACAATCCGGAAGTGAGAAAGAAATATCTTGGACAAAATTTTGAGCTTCGCAAAGCGGTGCTTCACGAAAAGCAATAATTAGGCGGAATCCTTTTTAGGGTTGCGCATTGTGTTGAATGCACAAGCTCCACAACCTCCTTCAGAACATATTGCATCAGCATCGCATTTCTCTTTGTTTACCCAAAGTCTGATTTCCTCATCTTTAGCACAAACTATACCCTTTTCGCGGAGATGTTTGTTGCGTGAAATCTCCCCGTCAGGGAACTGTCCGTCCTTTTTGAAAATTATAGTGACACACATTCCCAGGATTGAACATCCTACAACGATTATGGCTGCTATCAAAACTTTCATATCAGATGCATTTATATTCAGGTACTACCGGCTTATCAGTTACGGTGATTACGGGTGGTATTTGTGCAATCTTGAATGCGTATGCCCGCTTCAGTGCAATAATGCGCTCTACAATTGCTTTGTCTGCCCCTCCGGCAATTACCTCTTCCGCGCTTTTTCCCTCTTCGTTGAGACTATAAAGGATAGGGTCAAGTATATCATATGGAGGCAGAGAATCGCTATCTTTCTGTCCGGGTCTAAGCTCTGCTGAAGGAGTCTTCTGTATTGTGGAGGCGGGAATGACATTGCCCGATGAGGAGTTGATGTAACCGGCCAATTCGTAAACCTGGAGCTTGTAAAGGTCGGCGATTACCATCATTGCACCGCAAAGGTCACCATAGAGTGTGCCATATCCGACAGATATTTCGCTTTTATTGGAAGTGTTGAGCAAAAGAGCGTTAAAGCGGTTTGAGTAGGTCATCAAGATAGTGCCGCGAATTCGTGCCTGGAGATTTTCCTGTGCAACACTCCATTTGCCTATCTCGAAAAATGAAAACATTTCTCTCATGAAACGATTATAGATCTTTTCAATCGGAATTATCGTGTATTCAACGCCGAGATTGTTTGCAAGGTCCACGGCATCTGAAACGGAGTGCAGAGTGGAAAATTGGGAGGGCATTAGGAGACCATAAACATTTTCCCTTCCGAGTGCTTCGCAGGCAATTGCCATGACAACAGCCGAATCGATGCCACCTGAGAGTCCCAGGACGGCCTTTTTCATGCCGGCATTATTGAAATAGTCACGCATTTTGGTCACTATTGTCTCGTAAGCCACTTCGATAGGAATGTTGTCATTAAGTATCATGTTGCAATAGAACTCTAGAAGATGAATGTATCGCTGATGGACTTGAAGTTATAGACCTTTTCGATGACATCTGCGAAGGTTTCCGCCAAAGAGAGTACGGTAAACTTCGATGTATCGATATCCGGCCCCTTTTTCATGGGGATTGTATCGGTCACGATAAATTCTTCGATGCCCGACTTGGCCACGCGGGCGCAAGCGTTGCCGGAGAGTACTGCATGGGTACAAACCGCCCTTACACTCAGAGCTCCCTTCTCGAGTAACATATCGGCGCATTTGGTTATTGTGCCGGCTGTGTCAACCATGTCATCAACTATGATTATGTTTCTGCCCTCTACATCTCCTATGGCTGTCATAGTACCCACTACATTGGCTTTTTCACGCGATTTATGGCAGATAATCATTGGTACTCCGAGGATCCTGGAGTATGCATTTGCCCTCTTTGCTCCACCCATATCCGGAGAGGCAATGGAGAGATTCTCCAGTTTGAGACCTTTGATATAGGCAAGGAAAAGATTGCTGGCGTAAATATGGTCAACAGGGAAGTCAAAAAATCCCTGGATTTGGTCAGCATGAAGGTCGGCAGTCATCACTCTGTCGCACCCTGCAGCGTGGAGGAGATTTGCTACTAGTTTTGCTCCTATCGGAACTCTCGGGCGATCTTTGCGGTCCTGTCTTGCCCAGCCGAAATAGGGTATTACGGCAATTACTTTATATGCCGATGCTCTTCTGGCAGCATCAATCATAAGAAGGAGTTCAAACAGGTTTTCAGTGGGAGGAAATGTGGATTGAACAATGAACACTGTAGCTCCGCGTACGCTTTCCAAAAATGCAGGTTGAAATTCGCCGTCACTGAATACTGTTACCTCGGAACGGCCGAGCTCGGTTTTGAGGTTTTTAGCTATATTTTCAGCGAGGTAACGTGAGTTTCTGCAAGAGAAAATTTTGAATTGATGATCGTTAGGTGTCATGGGTAGAGTAATGAGTGTGTAGTGTGTAGTATGTAGTATGTAGTGTGTAGTATGTAGGTTTGAGTGTTTAGTATTTAGTTTTCAGAACCGTGTACTTGTTGTTTGTTTCAGTCTTGATTTTAGTTTTGCGTGCTACGCGTTATTGTTGTGAGATTCGGGGAATGGGTTATTAGTTTATAACTCCATGTTAAGGGTCAGAATCTAGGGTTTCGAGTACCGAATCAATATACGAAAGAATTTCTTCACGGCCCATACCGGTCTCGGAGGAGGAGAGAAATAGGGGAGGAAGCTCTTCCCAGTATTCAAGTAAATGATCCCGGTTTTTCTCAATCTGTCGTTCAAGGAGGTTTTTAGAGGATTTGTCGCATTTGGTGAAAATGATGGAAAAGGGGATACCCTTCTCTCCAAGAGAGATCAAGAAATCGAGATCGATCTGCTGAATGTCGTGTCGCGAATCGAGCAGCACAAAAAGCAGTATCATCTCCTGTGAGCGATCTATGTAGCCGTTGATGATTCTCGATAGCTTCGCCCTGCCGGTTTTACTCATTTTGGCATACCCGTATCCGGGAAGGTCAACTAGATACCAGCTGTCATTGATCAGAAAGTGGTTGATGAGTTGTGTCTTGCCCGGGGTGGAAGAGGTGTGCGCAAGCTTTTTGTTCTGACATAAGCAGTTGATAAGTGACGATTTGCCCACATTGGACCTGCCAATAAAAGCGAACTCCGGATGGAGCGCTTTCGGTTTTTGGTCAACTCTTTCGCTGCTACCAGCAAAAATAGCATTTTTAATAATCATCACTTCAAATCCTTTATTTGCAAATGTACGCAAGTAACTTGAATTTTAGAAATATATTTGTCCAATTATCATTATCTTTGTCCTGTTATGGACGATAGAAAACTCTATACACTGTATCAGTTGCAGAGCGATATCTCCGAGGTCCTGGCTGACTCTTTTACTGATTCGCTCTGGGTTAGAGCCGAGGTGAGTGAATGCAGCGTCAATCGCTCCGGGCATTGTTATCTTACTCTTGTGGAAAAGGAGGATAAAAGCGGCAGATTGCTTGCAAGGTGCTCTGCGGTAATTTGGGCACAGACTTACCGCATTCTATCTGCACACTTTAAGAGCGTTACCGGTAGCGACATCGTTGCAGGTATGAACGTGTTGTTCAGGGTACAGGTTCAGTATAGTGAGGTTTATGGCCTATCGCTTAATGTGCGGGATATTGACCCTTCTTTTACAATAGGCAATTTAGAGTTGGAGCGGCAAAGGACCATTGCGCGACTCTCTGAGCAGGGGATGATGGAGCTCAATGCCTCTCTTGAGATCCCCGTGTTACCCCGTCGTCTGGCGGTGATATCGGCTGAAGGAGCGGCCGGATATCGTGATTTTATCCAACATCTTCATGGTAATGAGTATGGATTCACCTTTGTTACGACACTATTTTCGGCTCCTATGCAGGGAGCTGAGGCACCGGCAGGTATAATTGCAGCACTTGATGCTATTGCGCAGCATATTGAGGATTTTGATGCTGTCCTGATATTAAGAGGAGGTGGTTCGGTTATGGATCTGGTCTGTTTTGATGACTATGATTTAGCACTGAATGTGGCTCAGTTTCCAATTCCTGTACTCACCGGTATCGGTCATGATAAAGATTATCACGTCATAGATATGGTCGCATGGCACAATGTCAAGACACCCACGGCTCTCGCTGACTTTTTCGTGGATATTTTCGCACGGGAGGAGCAGGCGGTACTCTCTCTGATTTCCCGTCTCAGACTGACTCTCAAGAGCAAGAGTCATCGCGAACTGACTCGTTTTGAAAACATGAAGATGCGCCTACAAAGCGCAATTTCCCTAAAAACTTCTGAGGCTTTGCGTAGAGTTGATCTTCTGGAGGCCCGCCTGTTGGCTGCCGACCCCAGGACCTTGATTGCAAAGGGCTATTTGGTGGTTCTTAAAGATGGGCGCAGGATTGCATCAGGTGCGAATCTTACGCCAGGGCAACGGCTTAAGGTTATGTTCAGTGATGCTGTGGTAGAATGTGAAGTTATATCGAGCGAAATAAAAAATAATGCACTATGAAAGAAAAAATGAGCTATGAAGAGGCTTTTGCTGAGCTGGAACGGCTTGTTACCGGCATAGAAGATCCTGAAAGAGATCTCTCCGGCATTGAAAATGATGTAAAAAGAGCTATGAAATTGATAGAGTATTGCAGGAATGCCATACGTGGAGAGCAGGAGAAGCTTGAGACTATCATCAATAATGTTGAAAACAGTAATGAAGATATATAAAACAGACAAGTACCTTGCGCCTTATAAGGATATCATAGAGCGTCGAAACGCCTTGGTATTGCAGAAAAAAAGGCAAATAGCAGGAGATGGCCCTCTGTCCGATGCGGTGAATAACCATCTTTACTATGTGCTCCATCGTGATCCACGCGGATGGGTGTTCCGTGAATGGGCCCCCAATGCTACCGGTATCTGGCTTCTTGGTAACTTCAATGGTTGGAAAAAGGAGGATAGGTATGCTTTTACACCGATCGGTGAAGGCAATTGGGAGCTTGTGTTACCCGCTGAAAGCATATCCCATGGAAATCTCTACCGCTGGTATATAGAGTGGCCGGGAGGTGGAGGAGAACGTTTGCCATCCTACGCCACCCGCTGTGTTCAGGATGAACAGACGAAGATATTTTCTGCCCAGGTATGGGACCCCCCAAAGCCTTACAAATGGAAGAGAAAGTTCCGTAAGAAGGTAAAAAACCCTCTGATCTATGAGACCCACATCGGAATGAGCTCTGAAGAGGAGAAAGTGGCTGGATTTAGTGAATTTAGGCGCAATGTGCTTCCCAAAATAGCAGAAGGGGGCTATAATACCATACAGATAATGGCTCTACAGGAGCATCCCTATTATGGCTCTTTCGGGTATCAGGTTTCCAATTTTTTTGCGCTTAGCAGCAGATTCGGCACTCCGGATGAGTTCAAGGAGCTGGTGGATGAGGCTCACGGGCTCGGCATTGCTGTGATTATGGATATTGTCCATTCGCACGCCGTCAAAAATGAGGTGGAGGGTCTTAGCCGTCTGGACGGTACCTATACTACCTATTTTCACGAAGGGGCGAGGGGAGAGCATCCTGCCTGGAATTCCCGCTGTTTTGACTACGGCAAGGATGAGACACTCTATTTCCTGCTTTCCAACTGCAAGTATTGGATAGAAGAGTACAATCTCGATGGATTCCGTTTTGACGGAGTTACCAGTATGCTCTATTACGATCATGGTTTGGAACGTGACTTTATAGGTTATGATTGTTATTTCGACGGCGGACAGGATGAGGATGCGCTGGTTTATCTGGCTCTTGCAAATATTCTTGTCAAGGAATTGAAGCCTACTGCATTCACCATTGCTGAGGATATGTCCGGGATGCCCGGACTGGCCGCTCCGGTAGCAAAAGGAGGATTTGGGTTTGATTTTAGGATGAGTATGGGAGTTGCCGATCATTGGATCAAGTGGATAAAGGAGCTTTCAGATTGGGAGTGGAGTATGGGAGAGATCTTTTACCAACTCACCAACAAGCGAGATGATGAGAGGACCATTAGCTACGCAGAATGTCATGACCAGGCACTTGTAGGGGACAAAACCATCATTTTCCGCCTTATGGATAAGGAAATGTATACCTCTATGAACAAAGAGTCGCAGAGTATCGTTGTGGATAGGGGCATAGCTCTTCACAAGATGATACGTCTGGTGACGCTTGCCACTGCCGGTGATGGCTACCTCAATTTTATGGGCAACGAATTTGGACATCCGGAGTGGATAGATTTTCCCAGAGAGGGAAATGGCTGGTCCTATTTCTATGCCCGCAGGCAGTGGTCGCTGGCTGAAGCCGACTACCTTCGTTACAAATCGTTACGTGATTTTGATATAGCGATGATTCATCTATTTGCAGAGAATAATATATTGAAATACAAGATTGTATCTCTTCGTCAGGATGAAGAAAAGAAGATACTTATCTTCACCAGAGGTGCGTTTCTCTTTGTTTTTAGTTTCAATCCGGAACATTCCTTTGTAAATTACTCTTTTGAGGCCCCTGCGGGAAAATGGGTGCCTCTCCTGGACAGCGATGCTTCGGAGTTTGGCGGTTTTGATAGGAATGATGTTGACGTAGAGCATTTTACGCAATTTAAGGAAGGGAAAAATTGGCTTTCGCTTTATATTCCCTGTCGTAGTGCACTTGTGTTAAAATATGACGATTAGGTTACATCGTTGAAATATTGAGATTTTGTGATTAATTTTGCAAGTTCTAAGCAAAGACGAACAGAGAAGGACAAACAGTTGTAACAAACACGATAATAACAAAATAACTATATGGCATACTTGAAATTTAATAAAGCGGAATTGGTGAATCTCGAATACTCTCTCAAACGGGAGTTTGTTTCAACAAATATGGCCGGTGGCTACTGCAATACGACCATTGTATGTTGCAATACGAGAAAATATCATGGCCTGCTCGTTGCTCCCGTTGACCACTTCGGCGGAAGCAAGCATATTCTGTTGTCCTCCCTTGATGAGACGCTGATTCAACATGGGCGACCCTTCAACCTCGGTATCCACAACTTTGGCTCCGTATTTGAGCCCAAGGGCCACAAGTATATCGTCGATTTTGAAATGGATCCTATTCCTGTCATTACATATCGTGTTGGCGGTATGGTGTTCCGCAAAAGCATTGTTTTTTCCAGCAAGAATGGAGATCAACTGCTGATCAAGTACACCCTTCTGGATGCTCATAGTAATACTATCCTCAGACTCAAACCTTTTCTTGCATTTCGTAATATTCACTCCCTTACAAGGGCCAACAGTGATGCAGATACACGTTACAGAACTATAGAAAATGGAGTGGCATTCAAGATGTATGAGGGCTTTCCTGATCTAAATCTTCAGATTTCAAAACCATGCGACTATGTGGCCTCTCCTGATTGGTACTACAATATTGTCTATTCTGAGGAGTATCGCCGCGGATTTGACTGCACTGAAGATCTTTTTGTTCCCGGTTATTTCGAGATGCCAATTAAAAAGGGTGAGACCATAGTATTTTCAGCATCAACAGCCGAATGTTCTCCAAGAGCTCTCAAGGGCAGATTTACAAGGGAACTCAATGCCCGTAATCCTCTGGAGAGTTATGAGGATTGTCTCAGAGATGCTGCAATGCAACTTATCACACGTCGCAACAAAACCACAAAAATATGTGCCGGATATCCCTGGCTTGAGACGGGACTTTTGAGAGAGACTTGTGTTGCTCTTCCCGGTCTGACTCTTTACAACAATGGCGATGTGCGTCTATTTACAAATATTCTCAACGATACTATTTCTTATCATAAGGAAGCTATCCTTAAAGGATGTGATCAGGTTGAGGCTCCTCTTCGTTTGACGGAGGTTGTTCAGCACCTTGTCTCTTTTACCAAAGATCCGGCAAAGGCATGGTCCAGATATGGGAAACTTCTGAAAGATATTGTCAATTCCTTTATACAGGGACGTCCGGAGGTTATTCTTCACAATAATGGTCTGCTTTGGGCACAAAAGCCCGGTGTGGCTCTTACCTGGATGGATGCTTATGTCGAGGGTCTGCCCGTGACGGAGCGTGCAGGTTATCAGGTAGAGACCAACTGTTTCTGGTACAATGCCCTTTGCTTTGCCTCAGCGATGGAGAAGAGATTTTCTAAAGAAAATGATTTTACAAGGGAGTGTGATGGCATCATTAAGAAAATCGAAGATAATTTCTACAATATTTTCTGGATTGAGTCGAGAGGACATCTTGCCGACTATGTTGATGGTTTTGGACAGAATGTTTTTACAAGACCCAATCAGCTGTACGCTTGTTCGCTTGATTACAGCCCCGTCAGCGAAGCCGTCCAAGATGACATTTTGCGTACAATAAATCAAGAACTTATTACAACACGCGGTGTCAGAACGCTTTCTCCCAAAAACTCCCTCTACAAAGGAGTCTATGAGGGCAACCAGATAGAGCGTGATCTTGCTACACACAATGGAAGCACAAGACCCTGGCTCCTCGGAGTCTATGTGGCCTCCTGTCTCAAACTCTACGGAGCATCTTACCTGCGTACATCTGAAACATTGGTTAGCGCTTTCGAGGAGGATATGAATATACACGGAGTCGGCATGGTGGCTGAGATATATGACGGAGACCCTCCTCATCATCCCCATGGTGCCATTCTTGCGGCATCAGCTACAGCGGAGATTATCCGTGTGAAATATCTTATAAACAAATATAAATCGGAGGATAAGTCATGAGAGTACTGATGTTTGGTTGGGAGTTTCCTCCTCATATTGCGGGCGGTCTCGGTACTGCCTGTTATGGGTTGACAAAAGGACTTGCCCACCACAATGTAGAGGTCCTTTTCGTGATGCCATCGGCATCAGGAGATGAAGATCAAAGTGCTGTCAGAATCATTGATGCCAGCGATGTGGTTGTTTATGATAGTTGCAGCAATATTGATGAATTTTTGGGGAAAGTTGACTTTCTCCGGGTAGGTTCCAATCTCAGACCTTATATCGATCCGGTCTCTTTTTCAGAACTTGTGGAAGAGGAACGGAAATATCAGACCCGGGAGTTCAAAGGTTACTTTAAGGAGAAATATAAGTTTTCCGGCAAATATGGAGCAAACCTTATGGAGGAGGTAGCCCGTTATGCCATGGTTGCCGGAGCTATTGCGCAACAGCATGATTTTGACGTAATCCATGCACATGACTGGCTTACAAATCTGGCCGGCATTGCTGCCAAGAAAGTCTCAGGAAAACCGCTTGTAATCCATGTTCACGCTACCGAGTTTGACCGCACGGGCGAAAATGTCAATCCGGAGGTCTATCGTTTGGAACAGACAGGTATGCGCGAGGCTGACAGGGTTATTACTGTAAGTGATTTGACGCGCAATACTGTAATCAATAAATATGGTATCGATCCCTCAAAGGTTGTTACCGTCCACAATGCAGTTGACTTTTCCGGTAGAAGCGATATGGAGGTACAGAGAGGGGTTGAAGAGAAAATTGTTACTTTCCTTGGACGCATTACCTTTCAGAAAGGGCCCGAATATTTCATAGAGGCTGCAAATAAGGTACTCAAAATGTATCCGAATGTGCGTTTTGTGATGGCAGGAAGTGGTGATCTGATGAATCGTTCGATCAAACGTGTGGCACAATTGGGAATTTCAGACAGATTCCACCTGACAGGATTCCTGAGAGGACAAGATGTGCAGCGTATGTTTGAATACTCTGATGTTTATGTGATGCCTTCGGTTTCCGAACCCTTTGGCATTTCACCCCTTGAGGCCATGATATCCAGTGTGCCTACCATTATTTCCAAACAGTCAGGTGTGGCTGAGGTCCTCAGATACGCCATTAAAGTGGATTTTTGGGATATTGATGCTCTTGCAGATGCAATATATGGTTTACTTAACTATCCCGCCCTCTCAAAAGTGGCAATCGAGAATGGTCTTGAAGAGGTTAACTCTTTAAAATGGGATAATGCTGCAGCGAAGGTGAAGAATGTTTACCAGGCAGCGATAAATGATAAAAAATAAAAATTATAGATATGAAGTCAATTTGTTTATACTTTCAGGTACATCAACCGGACAGGCTGAGGCAATTTCGATTTTTTGATATCGGTAATGATTTTCATTATTTCGATGAATTTTCAAATCGTACCATCCTCAAAAGAGTGGCAGAAAAGTGCTATCTCCCGACAAATAAAATCCTGCTGGATCTCATTGAAAAGCATGGAGAGGATTTCAAGGTGACATTTTCCGTTACCGGTGTTGTTGTGGAGCAATTTCTCCTCTATGCACCGGAGGTAATTGAGAGTTTTAAAGCTCTTGCAGCTACAGGTTGTGTCGAGTTTCTTGCGGAGACCTATTCGCATTCTCTGGCCTCATTATCTTCACCGGCTGAGTTTAAGAAGCAGATAAAACAGCATGAGCAGATGATTACAAGAGTCTTTGGCGTAAAGCCCACCGCATTCCGCAATACCGAGCTGATCTACTCAGATGCAATAGGAAGTGCAGTGGCTGATCTGGGATACAATGTGATGCTTACTGAGGGCGCAAAACATATTCTGGGATGGAAGAGTCCCAATTATATCTATACCAATGCCATTAATCCCCGTCAAAAACTCTTGCTCAGGAACTCCAGTTTGAGTGATGATATAGCATTCAGATTTTCTAACCAGAGTTGGGAAGGATGGCCCCTTACTGCAGATAAATATGCAACATGGCTTGCGGATGCGGTTTCCGGTGAGGATATTGTAAATCTGTTTATGGATTACGAGACATTTGGTGAGCACCAGAAGGAATATACAGGTATCTTTGAATTCCTGAAAGCACTCCCGGATGCTATTCTTGCCAAAGGTGATATCCGCTTCAGAACTGTTTCCGAGGCAGCTTCATTCCATCAGCCCGTTGCTCCGCTTCATGTAGCATATCCCATATCCTGGGCTGACGAGGAGAGGGACACTAGTGCCTGGCTCGGTAATGAACTACAGAATGAGGCTTTTAACAAGATCTACGCTATTGAGGCAGATGTGCTCAAAACCAAAGATGACAAACTCATCAACATATATGGAAAACTCCAGGAGAGTGATCATTTCTACTATATGTGCACTAAGTTTTTCTCTGATGGATCGGTGCACAGCTACTTCAATCCTTATGATACCCCTTATGAGGCATTCATCAATTATATGAATGTATTCAGCGATTTTGAGATCAGAGTCAAAGAAAAACTCAATTCATTAAAAGGGAAACGAAATACATAGAACCATAACAATAATTTTATGAAACAAAATTCTATTATGCCCGACTACCTGTTTGAAATAAGTTGGGAAGTTTGTAACAAGGTAGGCGGTATACACACTGTCATTGCCACAAAATCACTTTTTTTAGGAAAAGAATTTAAGAAAAATCATATTCACATAGGACCCGATGTTTGGCGAGAGACCGCTCAGAATCCCGAATTTGATGAGGATCCGATGCTCTTCCGTTCGTGGCGCGAAGCTGCACTCAGTGAGGGCTTGCGTGTGAGAGTTGGTCGCTGGAACGTTACCGGCAATCCTATTGCCATTCTGGTCGATTTTACCCAATTTATCTCCAGAAAGGATGAGATACTCACCGACTTCTGGAAAAAGTTTGGGGTTGATTCTCTAAACGGCAACTGGGATTATATTGAGTCCGCACTTTTCGGTTATGCCGCGGGTAACGTTATCGAGCACTTTGTGCGCTTCAATGTCACTCCGAATAAGCGCGTAGTGGCGCAATTCCACGAATGGATGACCGGAGCAGGTTTGCTCTATCTTAAGGAACGTGAACTTCCCATAGGAACCATTTTTACCACTCATGCAACCGTTATAGGTCGCTGTGTGGCAGGTAAAGATCTCCCCCTTTACGATCAGATTTACAATCTTAATGCCGACGATCTTGCGAGGGAGTTTGGAGTACAGTCGCGCCACTCTTTGGAGAAGGCTGCCGCCCTCAATTCTGATGTATTCACAACAGTAAGTAATATTACCGCCATCGAGTGTAAGCAATTCCTCGGCAGGGAGGTTGATGTTATTACCCCTAATGGTTTTGAAAACAGCATAACCCCTCCGGAGGAGCAGTTCCCCGAATATGAGGCGAAAGCCAGAAAGAAGCTGATCGAAGTTGCATCCTGTATGTCTGGGGAGGAATATGATCCGGATTCGCTGCTGGTATGTATCAGTGGTCGTTATGAATATACCAACAAAGGAATAGATATCTTCATTGATGCTTTAAGCCGTTTAAATACAGGCGGTTACAAAGGTAAGCAAGTGCTGGCCTTTATAATGGTGCCAGCGGGTCATAATGGACCTGACAAGGAGCTTTCGGCAAAACTACATGGTGCCGATTCGAGTTATACCACCAATGTATCACATCTTTTGATTGATGATTACGATGTGGTAGTCAATCGCCTTAAGACACTTAAGCTCACCAATAAAGTAGAGGATAATATCCATGTTTTCTTCATCCCTACCTATCTCAATGGCAGCGATGGTATCTTTGATATGAGTTACTATGATTTGCTCGTTGGTATGGATCTAACCATTTTCCCCTCATACTATGAGCCCTGGGGCTATACTCCGCTTGAGTCACTTGCATTCAGGGTGCCCACCACCACCACATCCCTTGCAGGATTTGGTCTTTGGGTACAGGAGCATTATCCGCATGACAGGAGTCGCAAATCAATTGATGTCATCACACGCACTGATTCCAATTACGATCAAGTTGTAAATGATGTCGTCAAACGTATTCGCGAGATTGCTGCCCTTTCTCCTGAAGAGAAGATTTCATACAAGGAGAATGCAAAGGAGGTTTCTGAGATTGCCCTGTGGGAGAATAATATTCATTATTACAAGGAGGCCTTTTCGGCGGCAATTGAAAAATTGGTGGAAACAAAAGGAGACTTCCTTGGCATTGTGGACGATAAGCCCCAATCATACAGCAGACTGACAATCAATGAGCCTTCATGGACCAATGTCCTTGTCAACAGGGAAATGCCTGAGAGTCTCGATCATCTTGACACTTTGGCCAGAAACCTCTGGTGGTGTTGGAATCAGAATGCTATTGATCTTTTTGTATCGCTTGATCCGGAGCTCTGGGAAAAGTGTAACGGTAATCCGATAGCGCTTTTAGACCAGATCGATCTGAAGAGATACAAGGAGTTGGAAAAGGATTCTGCATTCCTGGAGCGTCTGGATGCAGTTTATTCCGAGTTCTGCACATATATGGAAGGAAAAAAGGAGCGCAAGGGTCCTAAAATAGCTTATTTCTGTATGGAATATGGCCTGGATACTTCGCTCAAGATCTATTCCGGTGGTTTGGGTATTCTCGCAGGTGACTACCTCAAAGAGGCAAGTGATATGCAGGTAAATATGACCGCGGTTGGCTTGCTCTACAGATATGGCTATTTTACCCAACATCTTTCTACAATGGGAGATCAGATTTCAACCTATGAACCACAGAACTTTATGAAAATTCCGGCCTCGCCGGTAAGGGATGCGGATAATAATTGGGTAACAATCAAAATAGCATTCCCCGGTCGTAATCTCTATGCAAGAGTATGGAGAGTTGATGTGGGTCGTACAGAACTCTATCTGCTGGATACCGACTTTGAGGATAACCGTCCGGAAGACAGGCAGATCACACACCAGCTTTATGGCGGTGACTGGGAAAATCGTCTCAAACAGGAGTTTCTCCTCGGAGTGGGCGGTATCAGGGCTCTGAGAGCTCTGGGCAAAGATGCAGAAGTATATCATTGCAATGAAGGTCACGCTGCCTTTATCGGCCTGGAGCGTCTCTATGAATACATTGCGCATGAAAATCTCTCTTTTCCCGAAGCAATGGAGGTGGTTAGGTCATCATCCCTTTTCACCACCCATACTCCTGTTCCCGCAGGTCACGATGCCTTTACCGAGGATTTGTTAAGAGCATATATATCGCACTACCCTGACAAATTCAAAATAGACTGGAAGACCCTTATGGGACTGGGTAAAATGGATGTAGATAATCCCTCGGAGAAATTCTCGATGAGCGTACTGGCGGCAACCCTTTCACAGGAGGTTAATGGTGTGAGCTGGCTCCACGGCATAGTGTCTCAGAAGATTTTCTCCGGAATGTGGCCCGGCTACTTACCCGAGGAGTTACATGTAAGTCATGTTACCAACGGAGTCCACTATCCTACCTGGACTGCTCCCGAGTGGAAAGAAATCCATGCTGAAGTCTTTGGTGAGGAGTTCAAGACTCATCACTACGATAAGAGCTGCTTTGACGGCATTCATAAAGTCTCTGATGAGAAGATCTGGAGTGTCAGACAACATCTGCGTCATAAGCTTATAGAAGCAGTCAAAGATTTGATGAGCGATGCTTCTCTTACCAGCCACTATTCACCAAACCAGATTGTTCAGATTAAAAAGACTCTGCGTGATGATGTTCTCACCATAGGATTTGCACGTCGTTTCGCTACATATAAGAGAGCCTATCTGCTCTTCAGCAACCTTGACAGGCTCAATGATCTGATAAACAATCCCGATCGTCCGGTACAGTTCTTATTTGCAGGAAAAGCACACCCCGCAGATCAGGCCGGACAGGATCTGATCAAGAGAATCATTGATATATCAAAGATGCCTCAGTTTATTGGTAAGATTGTCTTCATACCCAACTACGATATCTCTTTTGCAAAGCTTCTGATACCGGGAGTTGACGTATGGATGAACAACCCCACCCGTCCTCTTGAAGCCTCCGGTACCAGCGGGGAAAAGGCTGCCATGAATGGAGTAATGCACCTTTCAGTTCTTGACGGATGGTGGGTTGAAGGCTACAAACCCGGCGCCGGTTGGGCTCTTCCAATGGAGCGCACATACGATGATCAACATTTCCAGGATGACCTTGACTCTGCTACTATCTACACCATCATAGAAAATGAAATTGCACCCATATTCTATGACAGGGATAAGAAGGGTATCTCGGCAGAATGGATCGAAATCATAAAGAACACCGTATCCCAGGTGGCCGGCAATTTTACCACAAACAGAATGATGAGCGACTATATAGAAAAATACTATATACCTCTTGCACAGCGTTATGGTAAAATGATAGCTTCAGATTTTGCAAAGGCCAGGGAAATGGCATTCTGGAAAAAGCGTCTCCGCAGGGAATGGCCTCATCTTGAGGTAATTTCAATTTCCAAGCCGGATAATACTAAAGAATCTCTAACGCTTGGAAAAGAATTTACTGCAGAACTTGTCATTGCTATTGGCGAGCTTACTCCAGAAGATCTCGGAGTAGAGCTTATTTCGGCCACACAAAATGAGAAAGGCGAATTCAAGATCCGCGCAAGCTTTGAGTTTGAAGCCACTTCATTTGATAATGGTGTAGCGACTTACAGAGCTAATATAGTTCCTCAATTGGCTGGTTCATTCCATATTGCAATGCGCCTTTACGCCAAAAATGTGAATATGCCCCACAGGCAGGATTTCGAACTTGTGAAATGGTTGTAGCAGCTACAGGTTTTTTTGACGGGCTTCATCTGGGCCACAGAAAGGTCGTGGATAAGCTTATCTCCACTGCAGCTGAGCAGGGGGAAGAGAGTATGATTATCTCTTTCTGGCCACATCCCAGAAATGTCCTTCAGCAAGATGCTTACAAACTCAGACTTCTGACAACCCTCGAAGAGAAGCGCGAACTCTGCTTCTCTTTGGGGATTGACAGATTTGAGGTGATTTGTTTTGATAAAGAGTTCAGCAAACTCTCAACAGAGGAGTTTTTTAGGCGTTATCTCCTGGAAAAGTACAATGTTTCCACGCTTATCATCGGATATGACCATCGTCTTGGACATGAGCAAGATAAAAGGGATATTGGGGAAATAGCCGCCCCCTGTGGCATTCGTCCTGTACGTGTCGGGCAATTTCAAGTAGGGGAGAGAGCTATTAGTTCCACTGCTATCCGCAACCGATTGCTCGAGGGTGATATAGCCCATGCAAATGAGTGGCTCGGCTACCGTTATTCTCTTCATGGAGTAGTTGTAGCCGGTAATCGCCTTGGTCGTACAATCGGTTTTCCGACAGCCAATATGCAGCTATACGAACCTCTTAAGCTGATTCCTGCAAACGGTGTCTATTTTGTAAGTGTAGATGTGTTAGGCGCCACCTATAAGGGTATTTGCAACATAGGTACTCGTCCGACCGTCTCTCGTGACAGTGGGCGGAGAATTGAGACACATATTCTCGACTTTGATGAAGATATCTATGGACTGGATCTCAGAATATCATTTATTGAGAGACTTCGTGACGAACGTCGTTTCGCTTCACTGGAAGAGTTGCGAAAACAACTTGTCCTTGACAAAGAATACTGTTATGAGAAAAATATTTTATAACTTTGTCTAAATCTCTTAAGTATGGAAGGTTTCGATATTTTTATAACGGTGCTGGCTTTTTTAGCGATGATAGTCATTACTGTATCCAAAAGTCAAAAGAAGCAGCAGAAACAGCAGCAAAAGTCTCGTAGAATAGAACCACGAACGACAAGGCCCAGTTCCCCACAAGAGGCTCTTGAAGAATTGAGAAGGATGCTCGAGCATGCTGAGGACCACCCTTTTCAAGTTGAGGATGGAATTGAGACCTATATGGAGCCTGCATCAGTAGAGTCACAGCCTCTCAATGTTACTCCGGAAGAGGGTGTCAGGAGCACAGTTGCCGTTAAGGATGAGAAATATGCCATAGAAAGAGAAAAAACAGAGGCCCAAAAGGGAGTTAAAGTCGAAATTGACCCGCGCAATCTCATAATTTATTCCGAGATTATGCGTCCCAAATGGGAGGAATATTGATTTTTTAACTATTTTTGCACTAATATTTACAATATGAAAGGATCCCAATCGGGATTCTTTTCGATTTTTTATATTATATTTATACAATATGTCAACACAGATAAATTATGTTACACAGAAAGGTCTTGATAAACTTCGTCAGGAACTAACACAACTTCTTTCCCAGAGGCCTGTTATTTCAAGACAGATTGCAGAAGCCAGAGATAAGGGTGACCTTTCAGAAAATGCAGAATATGATGCAGCCAGAGAGGCACAAGGCCTTCTTGAGCTTAAGATATCCAAAGTGGAAAGCCTCATTGCAAATGCAAGAGTTATCGACGAGTCGATGATCAGTACTGATGAGGTGCAGATGCTCAATAAGGTTAAAATTAAAAACCTACGCGATAACTCCGTAGTGGAATATACTCTCGTGGGTGAGAGCGAGGCCAACTTCAAAGAGGGTAAGCTTGCTGTCGCTACCCCCATTGGTAAGGCCCTTATTGGCCGCCGCAAGGGTGACATCGTGGAAGCCATAGTACCTTCCGGTGTTCTCAAGTTTGAAATTCTTGATATTTCTATATAGGTAATAAATTTATGGCATCAATTTTTACAAGGATTGTAAATGGTGAGATACCATCTTACAAAGTAGCGGAGGACGACAGGTTCTACGCATTTCTGGATATTAACCCTCTATCAGAGGGTCACACTCTCGTTATTCCCAAAGTTGAGGTTGATTATATTTTTGATCTGGATGAGGAGACCTACCAGGGTCTTTTCGCTTTTGCGCGCAAAGTTGCTCTTGCCCAGAAGAGCGTAATTCCATGCAAAAGGATCGGTATGGCAGTACTTGGAATGGAGGTTCCGCATACCCACATCCATCTTGTGCCACTTCATAGTGAAGGTGATCTCGATTTTCGCAAAGAAAAAATCTCCTTGACACCGGAACGATTTAAAGAGATTGCGGGCCTAATCTCAAATGCTTTCAACAATATTTAAATGATGAAGAGATTTATTTTATTTGCCCTTGCGCTCTTCCTCTTTGCGACCTGCTCACAGCAGCCTACTGCAGTGATTGAGGCCTCCATCGAGGGTGCCGATGAAGCACAGATTGTGCTCCAGAAACTCAACTTTAGTAAAATACAGACAATTGATACCATTAAGACTGCACCTGACGGCAGTTTTACTTATAAGGTAAAACTTTCAGGTGCTAATCCGGGCTTCTACTATCTCTATCACGAAGGCACCAAATTAGCCTCCATGGTACTCCTGCCAAAAGATAAAGTCATCATCAATGCCGACCTCAAAGGCAACTTCACAATAGAGGGAAGCGAAGAATCACTCCTGCTGCAGGCTATTGACGCTGAGTTCCTTAAAACTTCAGCACAACTTTCGGAGTTAGCCGACAAGGGTCTTGAAGGAGAAGATGTGGGGCTGGATATGGGTAAGACCTATATAGAGTATCGTAAAACTGCTCTAAAACATATTTTTAACAACCCTCACTCAATAACGGCAGCCACAACACTTTTTCAGCGTTTTAACGAAAATCTTCCGGTATTTGGCGAGATCAACGACATGTTTATATTCAGACAGGTTTATGATTCTCTGAAGAGTGTCTATCCCCAATCCGAATATGTGATTGCTCTCAAAGATGAGATAGAAGCAAGAGAGCGGGCCTTTGAGTTGGGGGAAAAACTTTCCGATGCCAAAGAGGCTCTTTTTCCCGACCTTGAAATGCCCGACAACAAAGGTGAGATGAGACGTCTTTCCGATTTTTCCGGCAAGGTGATAGTTCTCTCATTTTGGAGCGTAGCACAGGATGCCCACAAAATGTTTAACAACGACCTTGTAGAGCTCTATCAGAAATATCATTCCGATGGGCTTGAGGTCTATCAGATTTCTCTAGACATTGATAAAGCCTCCTGGGCCTCCATCGTGAGGTCACAGCAACTCCCGTGGACCTGTGTTAATGATGGCAACGGCATCAATTCGCCCGCAATGAGTGCATACAACATTACACAGATACCTACATTTTTCGTCATAGGTCGTGATGGTGCAATCGCAGGAAAAAATCTGTTTGAAAAGGATGAATTGGAAAAAGTAATTAAAGCGCAACTTTAAAGCAGCTTTTTCTTGCTTATACCGGCAACAAAATCTTTAAGATAGAAGGGTTCAAAGTAAGCTATATCTTTGAACTCTTTTTTTATAAATGCCTCTGTGGCCGGAATAATCATATGTTTCGCCAAAGGATCGCATTGGTCAAAAATTGCATTTGGATGGCTTATTACACTTTTTAATTTGTCGGCTGCATTTCCGATAAAAATCACACTACCCTCATCGAGAAGATCCTTAAAGCTGTTTTTCTCAAAAATAATGGGTTTTACACTCTTTAGAAGAGTACCGTTACCATCAAAAAGAGCACAATATGCCTCCATCCTGCGTGCATCTATCAGGGCTACGATCTTTTCTGCCCTGCCGATTGCCGCCATGGCCAGGATTTGTGGAGTAGGAATAGCTATCAGGGGCTTTCCGGAGCCGAAACAGAGGCCTTTTGCGGTGGAAACTCCAACTCTCAGACCGGTATATGAGCCGGGTCCTTCACTTACCGCTACCGCATCACATTCAGCGATGCTTAGGCCACTTTCTGCAAAGACTTCACTAATGTGCAGGGCTAGCTTCGAAGCATGGCTCCTTGGCTGGTCGGTATATCTGTAGGCAATAACTTCACCCCCTTTGGTAAGAACGGTGGAGCAACTCTCTGTACTAGTCTCCAGCAGGAGCAAAACTGTATCTTTCATATCAATAAATTTTCTTCACTACATAGTTTCCCGTACTTTCATACCCTCTGTCAGCTCTTTGCTGATTGCTGAATAGGGGCCGGCCACTATCCTGTTTCCAGGCTCAAGTCCGGAGATTATCTCGATGGAACTGAAGTCCTGTATTCCCGATATTACGGGTGTCAGGTGTACGGTATTGTTCTCATCCAACCTCCATACGCACTCAATCCCGTTTCTGATGAAAACCGCCTCAATGGGGACTGTCACAATATCCGATCTCTTGCCCGTCACTATCGTAACTCTGGCCGACATCCCCGGTCTGAAGGGGAGTGATTCGGGCGAAGTTACGTTGGCTGTCGTATCACGTTTGATGCCGATCCGGACCTCAAAGGTAGTAACTTGTTCAAAGTTTGAGTACAAATTTGTGGCTGAATTTGCAATTTGTGTCACAATTCCTTCAAATAACTTTCCGGGAGAGGCGTCAATATCAATTTTGGCGCTGTCCCCTGGCTTGAGTTTGAGAATGTCATTTTCGTTTACATCCACAACTACTTCCATATCACTCAGGTCGGCAATACGCATAATCTCAGTACCTGCCATTTGGCTTGTGCCTACCACCCTTTCACCGGGCTTGACGGCAATCATCGAGACTGTTCCATCCATAGGGGCACAAATAACAGTCTTTGTGAGATTTTCAGTTGCCTCTTTCAGAGCAGCCCTGCCGCTACTCACACCATATTGTGCAGCCGTAAGCTGTTCTTTGGCTATTTCAAAGTTGAGTTGCGATGTCTCATATTCGGCTGCGGATATCACTTTCTCACTATAAAGAAGTTTGTTTCGTTTGAAATTGATCTCAGCTTGTTTGAATTGCGCTTTCTGTTGCAGATAATCGCTTCTGGCAGCATTGAGGACCGCTTCAGCCCTTTCTACCATTGAAATATAAACATCCTGACGTATTTTTACAAGGACATCTCCTTTGATGACATTGTCCCCTTCACGACAATTGAGCTCCACTATTTCCCCTGAAACATCCGGAGTAATAGAGACTTCGATCACCGGTCTTACCTTACCGTTGGCCGGAATGCTCTCTACAAGATCTTTCTTTTCTATAGTGAAGAGTCGTACCTGTGTCGGGCTTTTGCCACCAGACATTAGCAATATTACAATCAACACTACTGCGACAATTAGCATTATAGTGTGACGCTTTTTCAATTTGATCTTTTCAAGTCTGATTTTTTTCAATTTCATATCTATGGGATTTCATTTTTTCCTCTATCTCTTTAAATAGTGTTCCACTACCATTCGCTGGAACAAATATTGAAAATAGGCCTGGACATGCTCAGAAGTGGCTTTGAGACAAAGATTCTTGGAAATTATGTAATCGGTAGCAGAGATTTCTCCCACTTCAAGCTTTAATTCATTCATTCGCAAAAGTTCTTCGGCCGCCTTACGGCTCTTTTCAGCAGCTATACAGCGGAGGCGACAACTTCGACACTCGGCCATGGCAAGTTCTATCTCATCGGCGAGTTCCCTGCGCGCCTTTTCCAGAGCTATCCCGCTCCTTGAGAGTGCACTTTTGGCTCTTCCTATCCTGTGAGCTGTAGCAATGGAACTTGTTATCGGCAGTTTGAGTGTAAATCCCACATAAGGGGTCCAGTGCTCCTTGAACTGATCGCCGAATTTTTTTGCACTGACATTGTCGTAGTATGTGCCATAACCTGCGGAGAGTGTTATTATGGGTGAAAGTGCACTTGCAGCTACTCCTACAGCAGCTTTGTCTGCCTCTAGTGCCGCTCTTGCTGCTCTGGTGGCAGGATGTGCATCAGCAATCTCAAAAGCTGATATTTCCGGTATGTTCTCCGGCGGAAGAGTATCCATTGCCGGCACCACTACGTTGAAATGACTCTCATACGGAAGGTTCAGCAGCTGCATAAGTGCTATACGGCTATTATCTATCTCGGCAGCGGATGCGGTGATGGTGTACTGCTCCTGGGCCACCTGTGCTTCAAGCTCCATCAGGCTACTTAAAGGACGTAACCCGGCCAATACCATCTTCCGGCACTTTTCCATCTGTCTGACGATGCTTTCGCAGTTGTAAACCGCTATCGAATGTAACTCTCTTGCCAGCACCATTTGGAGGCAGCTCCGAATTACGCTGAGTCTCACTGCGTCACGCACTCCTTCAAGATTTCCGGTCATCTGTTTTAAGGAATGTCTGGCTTCTTTGATGCTAAAGTAGCTCCTGAGCCCATCGAAAAGTGTTACCTCCCCTCCAATTGAAGCATTGGTGCTTTGTGTTCTTTTGAGTTTGTAGGGAGATAGGCGTTCCCAGTGAAAATTATGCCCCATCTCTCCGCTTATTTGAGGGATCAGGCTCCAGGAAATCTCACCGAGTGCGCTTTCGCTCTCTTTAAGTGAAGCGCGGGCACTTTTTATATCATGATTATGCTCCATTGCGTGATTGATGCATTGCTCCAGGGTCCAGTTCTGTCCCATAACGGGAAGTGTGCAGCCAATCAGCAGTGCGGCTATAAGCATTCGACACAATCTGTTTTTTGTTGTTGCCATGTCTCAATTTCAAATAAATGGGATTCCCGGGTGTCGCGATCACCCGGAATTCCCGCTATCGTATAGTTATGCTTTCTTTCCTCCTATGAGACTTCTTAGCTTTTTAAAAAAAGTGTAAACATACTGTGCTACAAGTCCGATGACATAACCGATGTAGTAAAGTGCATCCTGGGCCTTTTTGTCAATGCCCCCTATGATGGCAGCAGACTCGCGCAATCCGATAGGTCTTAGTCCCGGTATCGTAAAATCATCCGTCATAGTAAGCATCCTCCATTATTTTGGGTTTCTCATTTTCCTCCATCCCTCAAGTATTCCTTTCAGAAGTTTAGGCAAATAGTCACCGATAAAATTAATGATGGCTCTTACTTTTTCAAACAATGAGGCGGCACTCAGAGTTGTTCCGCCCGCCGACTGGAGTTCCATGGAAGTCATTTCCCTCAATCCCAGTGCTTTCAATCTTTTTTCTTCCATAATGTTAAATTTTTGTCGTTACTCCGTTCTTTGGTCAGGTGTCCGGAATGACCTCTATGAGTGCGCACTCATCGTTATAGTATTATCTGCAATCAAAGCATTTTCTTCGTTGTGTGTAATCAGTATTACCGTTTTGCCCTTATCCCTGAGATCTTTCAGTTTGCGCAGGATAAAGTCCTGAGATTCACTATCCAGGGAGGAGGTGGCCTCATCCAGAATATAGATAAATGGATCGCGGTAGAGTACTCTGGCAAGTGCAATGCGCTGTCTTTGTCCACCGGAAATACGGCATCCATGTTCTCCGGTGCGGGTAAGCAGTCCCATCTGAAGCTCTGAGATAAATCCCCGCATGCCCAGCTCCTCCAGGATGGCGATTACCCGTTCCACATCCGGCTCGGGATCATAGCAGGTAATATTTTCCAGTATGGTGCCGCTAATGAGGTCGGCATCCTGGGGTACAATCGATATATAGTCACGCCATTTGTTTATATCAATAAGGTTAATATCGGTATCACCGAGGGTGATTTTGCCTTTTTGCACCTTATAATCTCGCATCAACAGCGAGGCGAGAGAGCTTTTACCGCAGCCGCTCGCCCCTTTTATTGCCGTTATTTTCCCTTTGGGAATGGTTATGCTGAAGTCGCTCAGCAGAGGCTCGCACCCGGGATATGCAAACTCTACGTTTTGGAAACGTATCTCTTCGCATTTGTCAAGTGTGTAGGGTATGAACTCTCCGCCTTCGCTCTGAAGGTCCAGAATCTCAAAAATCCTCTCGGATGCCGTTCTGAATTCTGCCATATCATCCGTCAACCTCACTAGTTGGCTCAATGGTCCGGAAAAGAATGATGAGAGGGAGTAGAAGGAGACCAACTCCCCGACGCTGAGCTCTCCTTTGAAGATAAAGAGAGAGCCTCCAAGTATCAGACAGATGGTCAGTACTCTGGATACAGCATCCGCAGATGTCGCGAAGATGCCGGAATAACGACCTCCACGATAAAGTTTGTCGGCCAATTTGACATATTGCCGCTCAATATTGCGATAATAGTGCTCTCCGTTGCCGAAATACTTAATAACTTTAATGGAAGAAATACCTTCTACACTTTTCTCTTCAAATTCGGCAGCGCTCTCAATTATCTCCCGGTTTACTTTTCTGTTGACCTTTCCTGCAATGATATATACCGTGCAGAAAAGTGGAATGAAAGCAAGTGTCATCAGAGCGAGTTTCCAGTAAAATGAAAACATCAAAATAAATGAAACGACAAGTGTGAGAACGCTTGTAAGTATTGTGGTCACACCCTCGATCAGAAAGGAGCGGATGCTCATCGAATCTCCAATCCTGGAGTTGAGTTCGCCGGCTCCTCTGCCTTTGAAAAACCCTGCAGGCAGACTGAAAAGGTGGCTTATGTATTTGAGTATTATATTGCTGTCTATAGTAATCCCGGCACGCAGAGTAAATATCATTTGGCCATATCCGACAAAGAGGGCAGCTGCCATTACGAGGATCATAAGTGCGCCTGTAAATCCCAGAGCTGCCATATCTCCGGCAGGGAGTACGTTATCAATGATATGTTGCAAGAAAAGAGCGGTGCAGATGCCTGCCACTATATAGGCTGCGGCCCCGGCTAGAGAGAGGGTATAATCCCTCCATGTTAGTGATAGAATCGAAGCGTATTTTAAGAAATGTCCGCGTTTGCCGCGGAATTGGGTGAGATCGGGGTCCGGTCTCATTATGACGAGGTATCCGCTCCACTCCTGTTGCAATTTATTAATATCTTTTTTTATACGACGGCCCTCTGCGGGGTCCATTATAATGGCTTTTTTGCCTTTTATTTTATAGAGAACATAGAAATGAAGATCTCCGTTTTCCTTGATGATATGGAGGATGGCAGGAGATCCGAGTCCGAGCAGGGGAGTAGTATCCCCTCCCTCCGACTTATAACCTTTTGCCATGAATCCTATCTCACGACAAGCATCCAGAATGCCCTTTATAGTGGTGCCGTATGCGCCTGTCCCCGATGCTTCTCTGATGATAGTCAGAGGTATGCTATACCCATACCATCCGGCTATGGAGGCTATGCAAGCTGCTGCACAATCAGTTCTGTCATGTTGCTTTATGTTTACTCTCCTTCTCATTCCCATTCTCCTACATGATTCATTTAAAAAGAGGGAGTCCTTCGACCCATCAGTGTCCCCTCCGCCATCAGGACACATCTCCCACACAGGCTCCCTCTTAAATAAAAGCGGTAGCCGCGAAAACAGAGAGCAGGAGACAAAGCAATGAGATCACCGTATAGAGGAACACAAAACCCCTTCCGGCGACAGGCATCATTCCCGACACGGTTCTGTCGAGTTCAGAGGCAGGCAATATCTCTTTTTCTCTTTTCATAAGTTGCGGCTTTACCAAAAAATCCAAAGGCAAAGTAGCAGACAAAAAAGAGAAAAAATATGCTTGAAAAGACAATTATAGTAGTTGTTGCTTCAAGCGACAGGTTTTTGCTTTTTTTAACAAAAAATCAAAATTTTAAAAAAACGACTCCAAATAGGGGAATAGCTTGTTGGAAAGCTCCAGCAAGAGTGGATATAGCTTAGATTCAGCTATTTTATCTTTAGATATAAAATCGAATGAGTTGTTTGCCGCATCAATAAAATGGATGATTATTGAGAGTATCACCAGGAAAATTGCCAGGGTTACTATTACTCCAAGGAGCCTGTTGAGCCAACCGAGCAGGGTGATTTTTAAGATTTTCTCAATAAGCTTGCCGATAAGATTGAGCAAAATTGCCACAACGAAGAATATCAATATAAATGAAATGGTCTTTACCCAGAAATCGGAGAGTGTGACAACTTTAAGAATCCAGGTAGAAACCACATCGGCAAATCTCAACGAAAGTGTGATGCCGAAATAGAGGACTGCTACGGATATTATTTGTTTGACAAGACCGTTCTTAATGCCGAAGTAAAACGCAGGTAGTAAGCAGACGAGAAGTATAATGTCTATAACTCCCATGAACTTAATTTTTTAATGATTGGTCAAAATTAGTGAATTATCGTATCTTTGCAAATTCAAACGAATGAATTATGAGTTTTACCGAGTACAAAAAGCTCGATTTGGTTGAGACAAATCGCACGATATTAGAGAAATGGAATAAGCAGGACACTTTTCGCAAAGTGCTTGCTGCAGGAGAGAATGCACCCAATTTTATCTTTTTTGAAGGTCCCCCTTCCGCAAATGGAATGCCCGGCATTCACCATGTCATGGCTCGTGCCATCAAGGATGTGATCTGCAGGTATAAGACGCAGAGCGGCTACAGGGTCGAGCGTAAGGCCGGTTGGGACACCCATGGTCTTCCTGTAGAGCTGGGTGTGGAAAAGATGCTTGGTATCACAAAAGAGGATATTGGTAAAACGATTTCAGTAGAGGAATACAATGAAGCCTGCCGCAAGGAGGTAATGAAATATACAAAGGAGTGGGTTTCATTGACCGAGCTCATTGGTTACTGGGTGGACATGGATCATCCCTACATTACCTATGACAACCGATACATTGAGACCCTGTGGTACCTTCTTAAGGTAATATATGACAAGGGGCTGCTCTACAAAGGATACTCAATCCAACCCTATTCTCCCGCAGCGGGAACCGGCCTTAGTTCGCATGAACTCAACCAGCCGGGATGTTATCGCGATGTCAGAGATACTACCGCTGTAGTGCAGTTTGAGGTGGTTAAGGATGGCAAGTCGCAGTTCCTCTTTGAGGATGGCACACTGCCTCTCTTCTTCCTTGCATGGACCACAACACCCTGGACCTTACCCTCCAATACCGCACTTTGCGTTGGCCCCAATATCGAATATTTGAAAGTAGAGAGCGTCAACCCCTATACAAAAGAACCTGCTATCTATATTGTGGCGAAGGCACTTCTTGACGCTCATTTTAATGATAAAAATCCCTTCCGCGTGCTCGGAGAGCCGATAAAGGGTAAAGAATTGGTGGGTGTCAATTACGAGCAGCTTTTCCCTTGGGTAAAATGTTCGGAAGGTGCACATAAGGTGATTTTAGGCGACTTTGTGACTACAGAAGATGGTACCGGTATAGTACATATCGCTCCCACCTTTGGTGCAGATGACGACAAAGTAGCAAAGGCTAACGGTGTGCCTGCATTGACTATGGTGGATGCTGCCGGTCTCAAACAGGCTATGGTGGATCCCACGGGCAAGTTTTATCTTCTTGAGGATCTGGATCCCAAATTTGTGGCGGAGAGGGTAAATGTTGAAGAGTACGGCAAGTATGCCGGCAGGTTTGTTAAAAACGCTTATGATCCCACCCTCGGTCCTGATGATGATACTCTGGATATTGATCTCAGCGTTGATCTCAAGCAGCAGGGCAAGGCCTTTAGAATAGAGAGGCAGACACACAATTACCCCCACTGTTGGAGAACTGACAAACCGGTGCTCTATTATCCGCTGGATTCCTGGTTTATCAAAACCACCGCAGTTCAGGAGAGAATGATGGAGCTTAACGACACTATCGAATGGAAGCCGGCTTCCACAGGTACCGGACGCTTCGGCAAATGGTTGGAAAACCTCCAGGATTGGAATCTCTCCAGAAGCCGTTTTTGGGGTACTCCGCTCCCTATTTGGCGCACTGAGGATGGTTCGGTAGAGAAATGTATAGGTTCGGTTGCAGAGCTTTACGAGGAACTAGAGAAGGCGGCAGCAGCCGGTATTATGCCTTCGAACCCACTTAAGGATAAGGGATTTGTGCCAGGTGATTACTCGGATGAGAATTATGAGAAAATAGATCTTCACCGTCCTTATGTCGATGAGCTGTTCCTGGTGTCGGATGATGGACGCAGGATGGTGAGGGAGAGCGATCTGATAGATGTGTGGTTTGATTCGGGTGCTATGCCCTATGCGCAGGAGACTCTGGCAAAGCTAGGCACTCCCGAATTTGGACAAACTGCCGATTTTATAGCTGAAGGCGTTGATCAGACCAGAGGATGGTTTTTCACCCTCCATGCAATAGCTACTATGGTGAGCGACAAGTGTGCATTTAAGAGAGTAATATCAAATGGACTTGTTCTCGATAAAGAGGGCAATAAGATGAGTAAGCGTCTGGGCAATGCGGTGGATCCATTTAAGACTCTTGACGAATATGGTGCCGACCCTCTCAGATGGTATATGCTTACCAATGCACAGCCCTGGGATAACCTCAAGTTTGATGTAGGCGGAGTGGATGAGGTACGCAGGAAGTTCTTCGGTACCATTTACAACACCTATTCCTTCTTTGCACTCTATGCCAATGTGGACGGCTTTGATGGCTCTGAGCCTATAATACCTCTGGAAGAGAGACAGGAGATTGACAGATGGCTCATTTCCCTGCTCAATACCCTCGTCAAGAAATCGATTGCAGCCTATGAGGATTATGATTTTACCACTGCAGGCCGCCTGATCCAGGATTTTGTCTGTGACAACCTCAGCAACTGGTATGTGCGTCTCAATCGCAAACGTTTCTGGGGCGGTGGACTCACTCCGGACAAGATTGCTGCATACCAGACCCTCCACGAGGCACTCAAGACGGTAGCTCTGCTTTCGGCTCCGATAGCTCCATTCTATATGGATTTACTCTGGTGCGATCTCGTGCCCGGGGCTGAATCAGTACACTTCGAGCAGATGCCGGTTCCCAACGAAGAGTATATTGATTCCGACCTTGAGGAGAGAATGGAATTGGCTCAGCTGAGCTCCTCAATGGTACTTGCGCTTCGCAGAAAGGTAAATATCAAGGTACGGCAGCCACTTGCAAAACTCATAATTCCCGTACTCGACCGCACTATCCAGGAGCAGCTCGAGATGGTTAAGGAGATCATTCTCAACGAGGTAAATGTCAAGGAAATGGAGTTTATCTACGATACCACCGGTGTTATTACCAAAAAGATAAAGCCCAACTACAAAACCCTCGGCAAGAGGTACGGCAAACAGATGAAGGAGATTGCAGCCTCATTTACCACCCTTTCGCAGCAGACAATCTCGGAGATCGAGAAAGCGGGTGATTATACTCTTGCACTCCCTTCAGGTGATGTTGCTCTCTCAGCAGAGGACTACGAGATCACCTCTGAGGATATGCCCGGCTGGCTCGTTGCCACCGAAGGCAAACTCACCGTTGCACTCGATGTCACAGTTACAGATGCGCTCAGAAGGGAAGGAGTTGCGCGTGAGTTGATCAACCGCATCCAGAATCTGCGCAAGGAGAGTGGATTTGAAGTAACAGATCGCATAAGGGTAATTATAGAGAATAATCCCGAAGTCGAGGATTCACTTAGTGATTTCAATTCCTATGTATGTGAACAAACCCTTGCAAAATCTATCACATTCACCGAAAAATGTGAAGATGGTACTTCGGTAGAGTGGGATGATGGAGAATTGAGGATATCTGTTGTGAAATTGAAATAATGTTCTTAAATTTGAATTTTAACTAACATATACAGTCATGGGAGAATCAGTAGAGATTAATGAAAAGGTACGTTACTCAGATGAAGAGTTACAGGAGTTCAAAGAGCTCATCCTTGAAAAGCTTGCTCAAGCCAGAGAGGAATATGAGATGCTCAGAGGTGCTGTAAACCACAGTTCAAGTAATGACACAGAGGACACATCTCCCACCTTTAAGGTGTTGGAGGAAGGTGCCTCTTCCCTTTCCAAGGAAGAGTCGGGCCAACTCGCTGCGCGTCAGTATAAGTTCATACAGAACCTTGAGAATGCTCTTATCCGCATCGAAAATAAAACTTACGGTATCTGCCGTGCTACCGGCAAACTGATACCGAAAGAGAGACTTAGGCTTGTACCCCACGCCACACTCAGCGTTGAGGGTAAAAATGAAATGAACAAATAGCGGAGATGAAAATTTCCAGAGGTTGCAAGATAACCCTCTTTGTAATCCTTCTTTTGATTATTGACCAGATTATCAAAATCCTGGTTAAGACCAACATGACCATAGGTCAGAGTATCCATGTCTTTGGCAGTTGGTTTCAGATACTTTTTATTGAAAATCCGGGCATGGCCTTCGGAATGCAATTCGGAGGCAATATTGGCAAATTTATCCTCTCCATATTCAGAGTGGTACTTGCCATCGCCATCATTGCATATATCAGGAAACTCCTAAAGCGCACCGACACTCCCATCGGCGTCCTTCTGGGCCTTGCCGCCATTCTCTGCGGCGCCCTCGGCAATATCATCGATTCTCTCTTCTACGGCATGATATTCAGCGAAAGCACACCTGTACAGGTAGCAGAACTCTTCCCCGAAGGAGGCGGCTACTCAGGATTTCTATTCGGTAAGGTGGTCGATATGTTCTATTTTCCCATCATTGACACCACCCTTCCCGAGAACTTCCCGATTTGGGGCGGACGCCATTTTATCTTTTTCCGTCCCATATTCAACTTTGCCGACGCTTGCATCACCTGCGGAGCATTCTACCTCTTGATTTTTAAGTGGAAATTCTTTTCAAAATCTCCCAAGACTGAAGAAACCCGCTCCGAAGAATAAACTTTATTTTGGCTAAACATTTTTTTAATATATCTTTGCACTCCCAAACCAAAGGGAAGGAGAGATGGGTGAGTGGTTTAAACCGGCAGTCTTGAAAACTGTTGAAGTGAAAGCTTCCGGGGGTTCGAATCCCTCTCTCTCCGCAGAAAACATTTTGAAGTGCTCTGAAAAGAGCTTTTAACAATGCAAACAAATACGGATAAGTGTCGTAATTCTAAGGAGTTACGACACTTATTCTTTTA
>JAAZMM010000009.1 GCA_012798805.1 Bacteroidales bacterium | reverse complement strand
CGTCGGGATCAGCCATCAGGCGATGGTGGGTTACTACAGCACACTCTTTAGCAAAACCTTCTACGTGCTCCGCTTCCCTGCTGAGAAATGATTTAGGGATAAATAGAGGAAAATAGGCATTGACATGACCTGTCTCTTTGAACATTTTGTCAAGCTGGTTACGCATCTTTTCCCATATGGCATATCCATAAGGTTTAATGACCATACATCCTCTAACTGCCGATGTTTCAGCAAGATCCGCCTTGACCACAAGATTGTTGTACCACTGTGAATAATTTTCTTCTCTATTTGTTACTTCTTTTGCCATTTTTTATTGTATTTGGTATAAAAATTGATATATTTGTAATGGAATGTGACTGCAAAAGTACAAAATTATTAACACAGGAGGTTAAAAATGAAAAACAAAGTATTCTATCTGTTTCTAGTAGCCGTTTCGATGGTGATAAACTCTTGTGGAACCACGAGTTATTACACTTCCGCATCATTTGACGACGGCATCTATTACAGACCCACGCGTGAGTCGAGGGCAGCAATGGTTGCATCGAACAAAGAGATGCACGAATCTAAAAAGCAATCTCAATCATATATTCTGGAGGACGAGGAAGGTAATTACTATCTAGTGGATGAAGAAACATCCTATGCAGAAAGATTGAGGAAATTCGATGGCCCAACCTACACCTTTAATGTTCACTATGGTGTTTGGAGTTCTCCTTGGTACAATCCATGGTGGGGTCTTTACAGACATCCTTATTACGGTTTCTCTTATCACCCATGGTACTACGGACGGCATAGTCCTTGGTATTCAGGCTGGTACGATCCTTGGTACTATGTATATGGATGGTATGATCCCTGGTACTACTACGGATACGGCGGATATGACTGGTACTACTATCCATATTATAATTACGGATTCTATCCCGGCCCGGGAAGTGCCTATAATTACTATCAGGATGTAGCCTATGGTAAGCGATCTGCTGCAGACGGACAGAGTTACCGTACTACTTCAGGAACAAGAAGAACCGGCGGTTCCGCATACACCAGAAGGAGTGAAGGCAGAAGTGCAGACAACTACAATTCCAGCGGAGTCTATACAGGCACGCGCACCAGTGGAACATCATCAAGAAGCGGTAGCGGTACAATCTACAGACGCAGTTCCAGCGGTACCACGCGCAATACTGGCGGCACCACTTCCGGTACCGTACGCTCAACACGCAGAAGCTCAGAAAGCTACAATAATACACGCAGAAGCTCAGAAAGCTACAATAATACTCGCAGAAGTTCCGAGAGCTACAATACCGGCACAAGCAGCAGAAGTTCTTCAGGCAGCTACAATACCGGCACCAGTAGCAGAAGCTCTTCCGGCAGCTATAGTGGTGGAGGCGGATATAGCGGTGGAGGCAGCACCGGTCATAGCGGTGGAGGAGGTACCGGGGGCAGGAGATAATACAACAATCAAAATTTGAATAGACAATGAAAAAAATTTCAACCATATTGTTTTCAATCCTGCTGACAACAGGACTCTATGCGCAGACTGCAAGTGAAGCTCTGATATTCTCCCAGCAACATTATGAGGGTACTGCGCGTACACTTGCCATGGGCAACGCCTTTACCGCTCTTGGGGGTGACTTGGGGGCAATTGCCATCAATCCGGCCTCTAGTGCTGTATACAGATATTCTCAATTCTCTTTAACTCCTTCGCTTATCACGAGCAATGGCGAAGCCGATTATCTGGGAAATATTTCTACCGACTCCTTTTCACGGATGACTATGGCCAATCTGGGGGTTGTGATGGCATTTGATACCGGTAATTACTCCGGACTTCTCAACTATAACTTCGGAATAACACTCAACCGTACCAATAGCTTTAACTCCATAATGTCTGCCTTTGGTACAACTTACGATTCATCACTTCTGGGATCCATTGCATCCGGTCTCTCCGGCATCCATGTATCTGCTCTCGAAAGCACGAATTCATACGATGCGTTCTATAACAACAACCTCTCATGGCCTGAGGTTCTGGCATGGGAAACCTATCTGTTGGCAAATACTCCCGATTCCGATTACGACTATGTCGGTTCTACCGAAAATATCTACGATAACGGTGATATTGAAGTAGGTGGTGAACTTGAGCAGAGCTATTTCCGCAAAATAAATGGCGGTACCACCAACTTCTCTCTCAACTTCGGAGGCAATGTTTCGGATTTCTTCTATTTCGGTGCCAACCTCAACCTCATAACTCTTTCATACGAACTAAACGAGACATATGGCGAGACGGCTGTCAATTCAAGGGATTTTCAGGATGGATTTGAGTCAATGACTTCAACATACTGGCAGCGCACAACCGGATCGGGTGTCAACTTACAGGTTGGGGCTATCTTTACTCCCCTCCCCGGTCTCCGTTTAGGTGCTACAATCACCTCTCCTACATGGTTTGATATGAACGACAACTGGCAGAGAAATATGACCTCATCCTTTGTAAATGGTAATTACTATGATATTGACTCTCCTGTAGGAGCATACGACTATAAGATCCAAACCCCTATGAAATGGAGTTTAGGAGCTGCATTTACATTTTGGGAAAAAGCTCTTATCAGCGCTGACTATGAAAGTGTAAACTACAAGAATATTAAGATGAGTGACAAAAGCGGTAGTGAAAGCACATTCTCAGATGAGAACACTGAGATTTCAAAATATTTCAAAAGGAGTGATATACTCAGACTCGGAGTTGAATTATGGCCTTTAAAGTTTATGGCACTAAGAGTGGGATACAACTATTACGGCTCACCTGACCCTGAATTTTATGATGCTAAACAATATATTTCAGGAGGTATCGGATTTAAGTTTGGCAAAGGAAGAACTACCTTTGATATAGCATATAGAAGAAGTCTCCCCAATTCTGAAGGATTTACCCTCTACAATGACTATAGTGGTATTGAAGCTCCCGAAGGTACTTTTACACATAGCAGGGGCAAACTACTGTTTACATTCGGATTTAAATTCTAAAGAAGATAGGAGATAGCATTGGGACCCTCATTCGACAGAAGATCGAGAATAGAGAGGTTTCCAATGAAACCAAATCTATCGGAGAAGACCTGAGTCCAGGTCTTCTCCTTTTTATATCTGGCAAGTAAATTTTCACCGCGATATTTCGGCTGTATGATTGTGCGGAAATCTCCCTCAGAATACTCTTTATGGTACTCCGAAGTAAATTCTATTTCCACCTTAATGCCGGTTAGCTCAAGACATTTCTCCAGCAGGAGTAAATTGAGGTCAAAAAGAAAAGTCTCTTTCCGATCAAGAATCGGAAAGAGATCATCCATATAATACTCAAAGAAAGGTGAAGAGTTGTAGGCCGACAGAATTGCCCTTTTATGGTGCTGAAGCCAGGGTTTTCTATATTCTATCCGCACATCGCGAATCGGAACCTTTTGATAACTCTCCTTTCGTACCGGTATAGAGAGAGCTTCCCTGCCGGCTGCCGAGCAGATATAACAACGATTGCGGTAAGATTGTTTTTGGTAAACCTCATACTGCTCTATCAATACCTTTCCACTTCCGGCAATGGCAAAAAAATACTCCACCGGAGGAAAATATGCAGTAGTCAATACGGATTGGCCAAACCTAATCATCGAAACTACCGCTGGCGCCTTTCTTTACGATACCTCTCTTGGAATTGCTTATAAAATCCAAAATTGTCTTTCTGGCTTCAGTAGCCGGAAAGGCAGATCTTACTCTTGTAACAGCGTCGGAGATATTCATACCGGAGTCATATATTACCCTGTAAATCTCACGAATCTCCTCAATCTGATCGTGGGTATAACCACGACGACGCAGACCTACGATATTGATTCCCTCATAAACAATGGGGCTGCGGGCCGCAAGGATATAAGGGGGCACATCCTTAACTACACCGGTACCACCACCAATCATCACATGGGCTCCAATATGAGAAAACTGGTGAATAAGCGTACCTCCTCCAATAATCGCCCAATCATCCACATCGGTCTCCCCTGCCATTCCCACATAACTCGATAGTATACAATTGTTACCTATACGACAGTCGTGTGCAACATGAACGTAAGACATAATAAGGCAGTTATCACCGATGACTGTAGCATATCTCCCACTTGCCGCAGTACCGCGATTGATAGTAGCACACTCCCTGATTGTGGTATTGTTGCCAATAATAACGTGACTCTCCTCACCCTTAAATTTGAGATCCTGAGGCACTGCACCTACAACAGCTCCGGGAAAAACCTTACAGTTTTCACCCATTTTAACATAATCCAGTATAATGGCGTGTGGACCTATAATACTTCCATCTCCGATTTCAACTTTTCCGGATATATAACTAAATGGCCCTATCTCAACATTTTTGCCAATTTTAGCATCAGGATGGATATATGAGCCTTGGTAATTAATTTTAGTTGTCATAATTATACGATTATTCAGTTTATTCTATTTATTCTATTCGTTCTCTTATGTTCTCCATATTAAATACTCGGAACTTCCTCGCAACCCGCACCACTACACACAATATTGTTGTTTTCAAACATGGCTTTAAGCGCAGTGGTATTGATGGCATGACCCGGTTTGCGAGCTATGATTCTTGCTTTGAGGGGACGAGCCGCAAGAGCGAAATCTCCCATTAAGTCAAGGAGTTTATGGCGGGCACATTCGTTGTCAAAATGGAGGGTAAGGTTGTTAAGATAACCCTCCGGCACCCTTTCAAGATTTTCAACATGGAAAATACTCTTCATACGATTGAGGGTCTTATCGTCAACATCATTTTCTACTATTACAATGGCATTATCCATGTCTCCGCCTTTGATGAGATTGTGGTTGAGCAGGAACTCCAGTTCATGAAAAAAGCAGAATGTACGGCAGGGAGCAATTTGAAGGGAAAAATCATCACCTTCAGTAAATTGTGCTTGCTGCACCCCCAAAACCTTCGAGTCATAGTCAATTTCCACCTCAAAACTCAATTTTTCTGCCGGAAACACCTGTATGGAGGAGCCTGTCGAAGGATCCTCAAACAAAAAGGGTTCTTTCACCCCAAGATATCTTCTGGGAACATTTTGCAACTCCAAACCATCCGCAAGAATTGCTTCAACATAGGGTCTTGAACTACCATCCAAAATTGGTAATTCAACACTATTGAGTTCAACCAGAGCATTATCAATTCCGAGTCCTGAAAAGGCCGCAAGGAGATGTTCAATAGTCATTATTTCGACTCCTTCCTTGCAAAGGGCAGTACTCCTGGCAGTACCTCCGACATTGCGCCAGGATGCCTCTACAAAAATCTCTTCACCAAGGTCTATTCTTTTAAAAACGATACCGTGATCCGCCGGTGCAGGAAGAATTGTCATCTTGCAATGGAGACCCGTATGTAATCCTTTACCTTCAAATATATAACTCTCTTTTACTGTCTTCTGATAATCCTTCATTTCCTCGCACTTGCTTTGAACAAGGCATAAGCCCTCATATAATCTCTATAACTTATTGCCGGATAACCCATAAGGGTCTCCCCTTCCTTCTTGATGTTGCCAATAATTCCACTCTGGGCAGCCAAAGTTGTTTTGTCTGCAATCGTAAGATGACCGGCAATACCACTCTGACCTGCAATTATGCATCTTTTGCCCAATTTGGTTGAGCCTGCAACACCACTAAGTCCTGCCATAACAGTATTCTCGCCCACTTCAGCATTGTGGCCAATCTGACATAAATTGTCGAGCTTGACTCCTCTTCTAATTACTGTAGATCCCATAGTGGATCTATCTATGGTTGTGCCTGCACCGATCTCTACGTCATCCTCTATAATAACATTTCCTGTATGAGGAATCTTGCGGTATGAGCCATCTTCGCGGGGAGCAAAACCAAATCCATCAGCACCAATAACCGCATTTGCATGTATTATGACATCATGTCCGACAACACAATCATGGTAAATACGCACACCCGGATAAATCAGGGCATTATCACCTATTGTGACTCCATCACCAAGATAAACCTGCGGGTAAATATGGCAATTTTTTCCGATTCTAACATTTTTTCCGACAAAAGTGCCGCGCCCTACAAAAGTACCACGCCCTATTTTGGATGAAATAGGACGACGGACAAAAAGACGATTGCTCCTTGGGCGACTTTTCTTGAGTGAACTGAAGAAATCAAGAAGGATCGCAACCGACTCATAAGCATTATCAACTTTGATCAGGGTTGCAGAGACCTCTTGACGTGGTTCGAAACTCTTGTTAACCAACAGGATCGATGCTTTTGTCGTATAGACATAATTTTCATATTTTGGGTTTGCGTAAAAGCAGATTGTACCCGGACGTCCCTGCTCTATCCTGGCAGGAGCAGATACCCTGACCTGCGGATCCCCAATCACTTCTCCACCGAGGTGTTCTGCTATTTTTTGTGCCGTAATATTCATATATTAGAAGTTTTCATTAGTAATCCTTTCTAGCCCCTTCATAAAATATGCCAAAATTGCAATAAAAATTTGCTGTTTCACATAGATTTGCTAACTTTGCAGCAGATAGTGAAAGGGATAGGGGACGTTGAGTCCCCTTGTTTTTTAAAAATATCCCAACTTATGATACAAAAAGAGACCATAGAACAAATTGTAGCTGAATTTCTTGCACATAGGGGTGACATTTTTTTAGTGGATGTAAAGATAAGCAAAGATAATGATATTGAGGTCATTATTGAGATCGATAATGGCTTTCTCACCCTTGACGACTGTGCGGAGATAAGCCGTTTTATAGAGTCGAAACTTGATAGAGAAGAGGAAGATTTCTCGCTCACAGTGGGTTCTGCGGGCCTTTCTACCCCCTTTAAGGTGCTCCGACAGTATCAGAAGGCAATTGATTCCGAGATTGAGCTCATACTCAAAACCGGAGGTCATTTCAAAGGAAT